>CAXRBC010000172.1:0-8121 GCA_964228515.1 Ilumatobacteraceae bacterium | reverse complement strand
CCGCCGCGCGCGCAGTTCATCCGCACGATCCTCTTCGAGCTCTCGCGCATCGCCAACGTCTCGCTCTTCCTCGGCGACCTCGGCGTCCAGCTCGGCGCGATCACGCCGGTCTTCCTCGCGTTCCGCGACCGCGAGTACGTGCTCAACCTCATCGAGTCGGCGACGGGCGGCCGCTTCCACCCCAACTTCGACCGCATCGGCGGGCTCAAGGACGACCTCCCGGCCGGCTGGCTCGACGAGACGCGCGCGGTGACCAAGAAGCTCCGCGGGTTCTGCGACGAGATCGAGGACCTGCTCTTCGGCAACGAGATCTTCCAGTCGCGCACCCGCGGCATCGGCGTGATCCCCCGTGACGTCGCGCTGCAGTACGGGCTGTCGGGTGCCAACCTGCGGGCGAGCGGCGTGGACTGGGACCTGCGCCGCGACCACGACGTCGGCCTCGCGTGGAAGCACGCCCAGTGGAAGGTCTGGACGCACCCGGATGGCGACAGCTTCGCGCGCTGCTGGGTGCGCCTGCAGGAGGTCCGCGAGGCGACGCGCATCGTCGACCAGCTGCTCGACGCGATCCCCGCCGGTCCCGTGATGGCCAAGGTGCCGAAGATCATCAAGGTGCCGGAGGGCGAGGCGTGGGTCTCGACGGAGAATCCACTCGGCGAGATGGGCTACTACGTCGTGTCGCGCGGGGACCTCGGTCCCTTCCGCGTCAAGATCCGCTCCGCGAGCTTCAACAACATCTCGATCGTGCCGTGGGTGCTCCGCGGCGTCTACGTGCCCGACATCGTCACGATCCTCGCGTCGCTGTACTTCATCCTCGGGGACATCGACCGGTGAGCGCCGCGACCGCGATCCTCGCCGTCGAGGTGCCGTACTGGGGACAGTCGCTGCTGCGCGTGTTGGGCGGCGCGGTCGCGGTGCTGCTGCCCGCCGGCACGATCGTCTACGTGTTCCTCTTCAAGATGATGTCGTTCATGCAGAGCCGACTCGGCCCGATGGATGCCGGCCCGTACGGCTCGCTGCAGCTCGTCGCCGAGGTGGGCAAGTGGCTGCAGAAGGAGGACATCGTCCCCGAGCGCGCCGACGCCCGGATCTTCAAGATCGCGCCGATCGTCGTGCTCGTCAGCACGTTCCTCCTCGTGGCGGTCGTGCCGTTCGGCCCCGACGCGTGGTTCACGGACTTCGAGGGCGGCGTGTTCTACGCCCTCGCCGTCTCGTCGATCTCGGTGCTCGGCATCCTCATCGCGGGCTGGTCGAGTGCGAACAAGTACTCGCTGCTCGGAGGGCTCCGCGCCGCGGGCCAGCTGATCGCCTACGAGCTCCCGATGGTGCTCGCCGTGATCGGCGTGGTCATCCAGGCGGGGACCATGAACCTCCAGGACATCGTCGTGGCCCAGAACGCCGGCTCGATCTTCGGGGTCGACGGCCTCGGCAATCCCTACGTGCTCACGCAGTTCGTGGGCTTCCTCGTCTTCATGATCGCGGTCCAGGCCGAGCTGACCCAGGCGCCCTTCGACATGCCGATCGCGGAGTCCGAGCTCGTCTCGGGCTACATGACGGAGTACTCCGGGTTCCGCTTCCTCATCTTCTTCATCGGGGAGTTCGCGACGGCAGGCGTGTTCGCGATGATCGCCTCGGTGCTGTTCCTCGGCGGCTGGGGCGTGCCCTTCGCGTGGTTCGGCTGGACGGGCCTGGACGACGTGGCCGACTGGATGAACCTCGCAGGGCCCGTGATCGTCCTCACGAAGATGATGCTCGTGACGTTCCTGATCATGTGGGTGCGCTTCAGCTATCCGCGCTTCCGAGAGGACCAGCTGCAGAAGTTCGCGTGGAAGGTCCTGATCCCCGTGTCGCTCGCCAACATCGCGGCGACGTCGGTGCTGAAGGTGGCGGTCTAGGTGGCGCGCGTCCCCGGCCTCGTCAAGGGTCTCGGCGTCACGCTGGGCACGCTCTTTCGCACCGCGACGCAGGGCGCCAACACCGTGCAGTACCCGCACGAGAAGGAGGCGCCACCGATCCGCGCCCGCGGCGTCATCGCGCTCCACGAGGGCAACTGCACGTCGTGCATGCTCTGCGCCCGTTCGTGCCCCGACTGGTGCATCTACATCGAGGGCCACAAGGAGCTCGCCCCGCCGCGCCGCGAGGGCGGCAAGCCGCGCCAGGTCAACATGCTCGACCGCTTCGACATCGACTACGCGCTGTGCATGTACTGCGGCATCTGCGTCGAGGTCTGCCCGTTCGACGCGCTCTTCTGGAGCCCGGAGTACGAGTACTCCGAGCCCCGCATCGCCGACCTGCTGCACGACAAGGCCTAGCTCGGCGAGTGGATGGAGACGGTGCCCGAGGCGCCCGCGCTCGAGGCCGGCGCCCAGGGGAAGAAGAAGTAGATGGTCGCCCAGCAGATCGGCTTCTGGGTCATCGCCGCGGCGATGGTGGTCGGCGCGCTCCGCGTGGTGACGACGCGCAACGTCGTGCACGCGGCGCTGTGGCTCGTCGTCGTGCTCTCGGGCGCCGCCGCCCAGTACCTGCTACTGGCAGCGGAGTTCGTCGCCCTCACCCAGGTGCTCGTCTACATCGGCGCGATCATGGTGCTCTTCCTGTTCGGCACCATGCTCACGCGTGCCCGCATCGGCCGGGAGCAGGACCTCGACAACTCGTACCGACTCCTCGGCGTGCCCGTGGCCCTCGTGGTGTTCGCCGCGATGGCGATCGCGCTCTGGCGCGGCTTCGGCGACGAGCGGCTGCCCGAGGACGCCCGCCCCGTGCCCACCTCGGCGGTCTCCGACCAGATCTTCGGCCCGTACCTGCTGCCCTTCTGGGCCCTGTCGTTCGTGCTGCTCGCCGCCGTCGTGGGCGCCATCGTGCTGGCTCGCAAGGACTGACCGGGGCTCCGTCGTGTTGGTCAACCAGTTCCTCCTCCTCGGCGCCGTGTTGTTCGCCATCGGCGTCTACGGCGTCGTCGCGCGCAAGAACGCGGTCCTCGTCCTCATGTCGATCGAGCTGATCCTCAACTCGGTCAACCTCAACCTCCTCGCCTTCGCCATGCGCAGCGGCACCGTCGACGGCCACACGTTCGCCCTGTACGTGATCGCGGTCGCCGCGGCGGAGGTCGGCGTCGGGCTCGGGCTCGTGTTGCTCGTCTACCGCAACCGTCGGTCGATCTCGGTCGACGACCTGTCGGAGATGCGCGGATGATGCCCGCCCGCGCGATCGCCGCCGCCTCGGGGGAGGCCGCGCACCTGCTCGAGGGCGGATGGTTCCTCGACCACGCCTGGATCATCCCGATCGTCCCCGCCGTCGCCTTCCTCGCGATCCTGCTCGTCGGACGCCGCCTGCCGATGAAGGGCAGCGAGCTCGGCGTCGCGTCGATGGTCGCGTCGCTCGTGCTGTCCGCGGGCGCGGCGTGGCAGTGGATCGGTCGGGTCGGGTCCGCCGCCGAGGGGCAGTTCGTCGAGCCGGTCGTGCACACCTGGTCGTGGTGGCGCATCGCGGGCGTCGATTTCACGATCGGCCAGCACGTGGACGGGCTCTCGGTGCTCGTCGCGCTCGTCGTCGCCTTCATCTCGACGCTGGTGCAGGTGTACTCGCTCGAGTACCTGCGCGGCGACCGCCGCTACACGCACTTCTTCGCGGCGCTCACGCTGTTCTCGGCGGGCATGCTCACGATGGTCCTCGCCGAGGACATGATCCTGTTCCTCCTCGGCTGGGAGATCATGGGCCTCTGCAGCTTCATGCTGATCGGCCACTGGTGGGAGGACGGCGCCAACAGCCGCGCCGCGCTCAAGGCCTTCTTCACCGTCCGCACCGGCGACGTGGGTCTGCTCGTCGGCATCGCGACGCTCTTCTTTGCGGCCGACGGGTGGACGCGCGAGACGCTCGGCCTCTCGGGCTTCAGCATCCGCGGCATCGCGGCGTGGGCGCTCTCGGGGGAGCCCGACGCCACGGTGATCACGGTCGCGGCGATCGCGCTGTTCGTCGCGTGCATCGGCAAGTCCGGCCAGTTCCCTCTCCACACGTGGCTCCCGGACGCGATGGCGGGCCCGACCCCGGTGAGCTCGCTGCTCCACTCCTCGACGATGGTCGTCGCGGGCGTGTTCCTCGTCGCTCGCCTCTACCCGGTGTTCTTCGTCGGCTTCGACGTGCTCGGGCCCGGGCCCAACCCCGTCATGGTGATCGCCGCCATCACCATCGTCATCGCCGCCGCGCTCGCCTTCGTCCAGACCGACATCAAGCGGGTGCTCGCGTACTCGACCGTCAGCCAGCTCGGCTACATGATGCTGGGCCTCGGCGCGGGTGCCTGGCTGCCCGCGGTCTTCCACGTCTTCACCCACGCATTCTTCAAGGCCTGCCTGTTCCTCGGCGCCGGATCCATCAGCCACTCGGCATCCCACCACTCCTTCGACATGAAGCGCGACATGGGCGGGCTGCGCCGCCACATGCCCGTCACGTTCGCCACCTGGGTCGTCTCGACGCTCGCCCTCTGCGGCGTCTTTCCGTTCTCCGGCTTCTTCTCGAAGGACGAGATCATCGACAACGTCGGCAACAACGGCTACTCGTTCTTCATGTGGGTCGGCCTCGGCGGCGCGTTCCTGACCGCCGCGTACATGACCCGCGCGACGTGGCTCACGTTCTTCGGCGAGCCGCGCGGCGCGGCGGCGGGCCATCACGGCCACGACGCACATGGCACGCACGGCGATGATGCGCACGGCACGCACGCCGGCCCGCACGAGTCCGGCCCGCTGATCACCGTCCCCCTCGCGATCCTCGCCGTGCTGGCTCTCGGCTCGGGCCTGCTCAACGCGACGCCGTTCGGCGCCGGCTGGGAGCGCATCAAGGACTGGGTCGAGCCCGTCGCCGCGGTCGTGCCCGCCGAGTCGCACGCGGGCGGCGACGTCCGCCTCGTCGCCGCGGCGGCCCCGTCCGCGGCGCCGACCGCCGAGGAGGGCGACCACCACGCGTCCCCCTGCGGGACGCAGACCCCCGAGGGTGGCGTCTGCTACGCGCCGCAGCTCGCGCACGCCGCCTTCAAGTGGTCCAAGGCTGCGCTCTCGATGGCGATCGTGCTCGCGGGCATCGTGCTCTCGTGGCTGCTCACCAGCCGCCTCTTCGGCGCACGCGACCCGCGCCTCGTCGGCCTCACGGGCCGCAGCCGCGCGCTGCGCGCGGGCCACCGCCTGCTCGTCGAGAAGTACTACCTCGACGCGCTGTACGAGCGCGTCGTGGTGCGCGCCATCGTCGGCCCGATCGCGCGCGCCGCCTACGCGTTCAACCAGCGGGGCCTCGACGGCGTCATCCACGCCGTCGCCGCCGCGGCACGCGGCCTCGCGCGGGTCACGTATGGCACGCTCGACCAGCGGATCGTCGACGGCACGGTCAACGGCGCGGGCGCCGTCGCCCACCGCGCCGGCGCCGCCGCGCAGCCCGCGCAGTCCGGCCGCGTCAGCCAGTACGGCGCGCTGCTCTTCGGCGCCGCGGCCGTCGCCGCGCTCGTCCTCGTCCTCACCGTCACCTGACCGTCACCGTCCAGCCAAAGGGGAGACCACCATGACCATGATCCGAGACGCGAACTGGGTGCTCAGCGTCGGCACGTTCCTGCCGATGGCGGGCGTCCTCGGCCTGCTCCTCGTGCCGCGGGCAATCGATCGGGCCGTGCGCGCCGTCGCGCTCGCGACGGCGGTCGCGACCGCGGCCATGGCGGTCCTCGCCCTCGTGTGGTTCGACTACGGCGCGGCCGGCGCGATGCAGTTCGTCGCGCAGGTCGACTGGATCCCCGTCATCAAGAGCACCTACTTCATCGGCGTCGACGGCATCAGCCTCCCGCTGTATGCCCTCAGCGCGATCGTGACCCTGCTCGTCACGATCTACTCCCTCGACCACGTGCCGAGCCCCGGCAACCCCAAGGCGTTCTTCGCCCTGCTGCTGGTCCTGCAGACGGGCATGGCCGGCACGTTCATCGCGCAGGACCTGATCCTCTTCTTCGTCTTCTTCGAGGTCGTCCTGCTGCCCATGTACTTCCTCATCGGCGTCTGGGGCGGCGAGCAGCGGCAGTACGCGTCGCTCAAGTTCTTCCTCTACACGATGTTCGGATCCGCGCTCATGCTCGTCGGGTTCCTCGCCCTGTTCTTCAAGACCGGGGCGGAGAGCTTCGCGATTCCGTACCTCGTGGAGCAGGGGGCGGGCATCGCGCGCACGGCGCAGTTGTGGATCTTCGCCGGCATGTTCGTCGGGTTCGCCGTCAAGGTGCCGATGTTCCCCTTCCACACCTGGCTCCCGGACGCGCACACGCAGGCGCCGACGCAGGGCTCGGTGATCCTCGCCGCGATCCTGCTGAAGTTGGGCACCTACGGCTTCGTGCGCATCGCGATCCCGATCCTCCCGACGGCGGCCCGCGAGTGGGCGCCGTGGATCGGCGGCCTCGCCGTCGTCGGCATCATCTACGGCGCGCTCGGGTGCCTGGCGCAGACCGACATGAAGCGCCTCATCGCCTTCTCCTCTGTCGCGCACATGGGTTTCGTGATGCTCGGCATCTCGACGCTGACGAGCTTCGGCATCAACGCGGCGGTCTTCGGCATGGTCGCGCACGGTCTCATCACCGGCATGCTCTTCTTCGTCGCGGGCAGCGTGAAGGAGCGCTACCACACGCTCGAGATCTCGCGCCTCGGCGGCATGCTCACGCAGGTCCCGCGTCTCGGCTGGATCCTCGGCTTCTGCGCGATGGCCTCGCTCGGCCTTCCCGGGCTCGCCGGCTTCTGGGGCGAGTTCCCCGCGATCCTCTCCGCGTACAGCCCGCTCGAGGGGCTGCACACCGGCCTGTACCGCGCGTACATGGTGATCGCCGCGCTCGGCACGGTGTTCGCCGCCGCGTACCTCCTCTGGCTGTACCAGCGCACCGCCTTCGGCACGCCCCGCGACGCGAGCGGCCACGCGGGCCACGGCCACGGTGCGCACGACGCCCACACCGCGGGTCACGCGGGCGGCTCGGACCTGCACGACGTCAACCGCTACGAGTGGGTCGCCTGGACCCCGCTGCTCATCGCGATCCTCGTCTTCGGCGTGGCGCCCAACCTGCTGTTCTCCGTCGTGGACCCTGCCGTCACGGCCGTGCTCGGGGCGTTCGGCGGCTGACGTGACGCTCCTCGCCTGGTCGGCCCCCGTGGTGGACTACCACGGGCTCGCGCCCGAGATCGTGGTCGCGGTCGGACTCTGCGCGGTGCTGCTCGCCGACCTGTTCGTCACCGAGCGGCGCAAGTGGATCCTGTCGATCCTCACGAGCACCACGCTGCTCGCGGCACTGGTGCCGGTGCTCACGCTCGCGCTGTCCGACGACGCCGCCCGCGAGATGTTCGACGGCCGCTACGTCGTCGACCGCTTCAGCCTCGTGACCAAGGGGTTGTTCCTGGTCGCGGCGTACGTCGTCGTGCTGCTCTCCACCGCCCACGTCGAGGAGGGCGACTACTGGCGGGGCGAGTGGTGGTTCCTCCTCCTCTCGGGCGTGCTGGGCATGCTCATGATGACCTCGTCGCGCGATCTCGTCTCGGTCTTCGTCGCGCTCGAGTTCCTCTCGATCCCGGCGTACATGCTCGCCGCGTGGCGCAAGCGCGACCCGCGCAGCAACGAGGCGGGCGTCAAGTACTTCCTCCTCGGCGTCTTCGCCTCCGCCGTCCTGCTCTACGGCATGTCGCTGCTCTACGGCGTGACGGGCTCCACGCTGCTCACCGACCTCGGCGCCGACCTACGCGCGACGGGCGACCTCGCCGCGGTCGAGGTGCTCGCGATCACGTTCGTCGTGGTCGGCTTCGCCTTCAAGGTCTCGGCCGTGCCGTTCCACACGTGGGCGCCCGACACGTACGAGGGTGCGCCCACGCCGATCACGGCGTTCCTCTCCGTGGCGTCCAAGGCCGCGGGCTTCGTGGCCCTCGTGACGATGCTGCTCGTCGCCTTCCCCGGCGCGGCCGCCGCGTGGGAGCCCTTCCTCTGGGTCCTCGCGGCGCTCACCATGACGGTGGGCAACGTGCTCGCACTTCGCCAGCGCCACGTCGTGCGCCTCATCGCGTACTCGTCCGTCAGCCAGGGCGGCTTCGTGCTCATGCCGCTCGCCGTGGCCGGCTCCGAGGGCGGCCCCGCGCT
>CAXRBC010000171.1:0-2286 GCA_964228515.1 Ilumatobacteraceae bacterium | reverse complement strand
GGACCGCCTCTACTTCCAGCCGCTGACGGCGGAGGACGTGCTCGACGTGATCGAGCACGAGGGCGGGCTCGGCAGCGGCGCGCCGCGGGTGATCGTCGGCCTGGGTGGCCAGACGCCGCTCAAGCTGAGCGCCCGCATCCCGGCGGCGCTCGTCGCGGGCACCTCGCCCGCGTCCCTCGACGTGGCGGAGGACCGCGAGAAGTGGGGCGCGCTCTGCGATCGGCTCGGCATCGCCCAGCCGCCCGGGGGCACCGCCACCGGCACGGACGAGGCGCTCGCTGTGGCCGCCCGCGTCGGCTACCCCGTGCTGGTGCGCCCGAGCTACGTCCTCGGCGGACGCGCGATGCAGATCGTGCAGGACCCGGGCCAGCTCGCGCGCGCGATGGCCGAGCTCGCCGCCGCGGGGAGCCTCGGTCGCGAGGGCGGCCTCTCCGCGGAGCGGCCCGTCCGCAGCGACCGCGTCCTCGAAGCCGCCACCGAGCTCGACGTCGACGCGAGCCGCGACGGGACCGGCGAAGTGCTGCTCGGCGGCGTCATGGAGCACGTGGAGCAGGCCGGCGTGCACTCCGGCGACTCCGCGTGCGCGCTCCCGCCCGTCACCCTGCCGGCCGACGTCGTGCGCCGGGTCGAGGGCCACGTGCGCGACATCGCGGAGGCCCTCGGCGTGGTGGGGCTGATCAACGTCCAGTTCGCCGTCGCGGACGGCGCCGTGCACGTGATCGAGGCCAATCCCCGCGCCAGCCGCACGGTGCCCTTCGTGGCCAAGGCGACGGGCGTCCCGCTGGCCAAGGTCGCGGCGCGGGTGATGCTGGGCGCGTCGCTGGCGGACCTGCGCCGCGAGGGACTGCTGCGCCCGCCCTCGGCGGGAGGCCACGTGTCGGTCAAGGAGGCGGTCCTCCCGTTCCACCGCTTCCCCGGCGTCGACACCGCGCTGGGACCCGAGATGCGATCGACCGGCGAGGTGATGGGGATCGACGCGACCTTCGGTCGCGCATTCGCCAAGTCGCAGATGGCGGCGGGCACCGAGCCGCCGCGCGAGGGGCTCGTCTTCGTCTCGCTCGCGGACCGCGACAAGGACGCGGGCGTCGACGTCGCGCGCACGCTGCGAGACCTCGGCATGCACCTCGCGGCCACGGCGGGCACCGCGGCGCACCTCGCGGGCCGTGGGTGCCCGGTGGACGTGGTCGTGGGCAAGGTCTCCGAGGGCGGCACCGACCACGCCGCCGAGCGCATCCGCCGCGGGGAGATCGCGCTGGTGATCAACACCCCGCGCGGCGTCGGCTCGCGGCGCGACGGCGAGGCGATCCGCAAGGCCGCCAACGAGTGGCGCGTCCCGATCGTGACGACCATGGCCGCCGCACGGGCCTTCGCGCTCGGCCTGCGCGAGTCGCACGAGTCGCCGCTCGGGGTGCGCAGCCTGCAGGAGTACCACGCGGGGTGATCCTCCGCCGCGCCGCCGCCGGGCCGCCCGCGCGCGTCGGGTCGGTCGTCCTCGCCTCGCCGGTGATGCTCGCGTCGGGCACCGCCGGGTACGGGGCGGAGCTCGACCCCTACGTGCGCCTCGCCTCGATCGGCGCGATCGTGACGAAGTCGGTGGCCGCCTTCGCGTGGGAGGGCAATCCCGCGCCGCGACTCGTGCCGGTGCGGGACGGGATGATCAATTCGGTGGGGCTGCAGGGCGACGGCATCGCCGCGTTCGTGCGCGACCACCTGCCCGCCCTCGCCGCGTGCGGCGCGACGGTGGTCGCCAGCATCTGGGGCCGCACGGTCGAGGAGTACGCGGCGGCCGCCGCGGCCCTGGCGCCCTCTGCGCGCGGACTCGCGGCGCTGGAGGTCAACCTCTCGTGCCCCAACCTCGGGGGAGACCACGCGACGTTCGCGCACGACCCCGCCCTCACCGCGCGCGTCGTCGACGCGGCCCGCGTCGCGGGACTCCCCGTGTGGGCCAAGCTGAGCCCGGCCACCGACCGCCTCGTGCTCGTCGCGGGCGCCGCGCGCGATGCCGGCGCGGCGGCGGTGACGCTGATCAACACGGTGCCGGCCATGCCGCTCGACGGTACGGCGGGCACGCCCGTGCTCGGGGCGGGACGCGGTGGGCTGTCGGGTCGCGCCATCCACGACGTCGCGGTGCGGTGCGTGCGCGACGTGCGGCTCGCGCACCCGGGTCTCCCGATCGTCGGCGCGGGCGGCGTCGCCGAGGCTCGCGACGCGCTGGATCTGATGGCCGCGGGTGCGTCCGCCGTGCAGGTCGGCACCGCGACCTTCGCCGATCCGCGCGCCGCGCGG
>CAXRBC010000170.1:0-3075 GCA_964228515.1 Ilumatobacteraceae bacterium | reverse complement strand
TCCCGTTCGACTTCGCCTCGGTGAGCGGGCACAAGCTCGGCGCGCCGAAGGGGATCGGCGCCTTCTTCATCCGCCGCGGCGCGCCGCTCGAGCCCCTCTTCTTCGGCGGCTCGCAGGACCGCGGCCGACGCCCGGGCACCGAGAACGTGGCGGCCGCCGTCGGACTCGCGCGCGCGATGGAACTCGCCGTCGCCGAGCGCGAGGCGCACTGGCGGACGTACGAGGCGATGCGCGACGCGCTGCAGGCCGCGCTCGAGGCGAAGGTGCCCGGGCTCGTGGTCCACGGCGGCCGCGCCCCGCGCGCGCCGCACATCCTGAACGTCTCCGTCCCCGGCACCGACTCCGAGTCGCTGCTGATGGCGCTCGACCTGCAGGGCGTCGCCGCCTCCAGCGGTTCCGCCTGTCAGAGCGGGAGCATCACGCCGTCGCACGTGCTCTCCGCGATGGGGGTCGCGCCGGATCTGGCGAACGCCGCGATCCGCATGAGCTTCGGCGCACTGAACGGCCCCGACGACGTCGCCCGCGTCGCGGAGCTCTTCCCCGCCCTCGTCGCCAAGGCCCGCGGGCTCGCCGGCGTCGCGTGAGCCGCGGCCGCGTCCTCGTCGCGATGTCGGGCGGCGTCGACTCGTCGGTCGCCGCCGCGCTCCTCGTGCGGCAGGGGTATGACGCCGTCGGCGTCACGATGAAGCTCTTCCACGACGGGGGCGAGATCCCCGACCGTCCCTGCTGCTCGCTCGACAGCGTCAATGACGCGCGGCGCGTCGCCGAGTCGCTCGGCATCCCGCACTACGTGCTCAATCTGCAGGACCAGTTCGGGCATGACGTCGTCGCCGACTTCGTCGCCGAGTATGCCGCGGGCCGGACGCCGATCCCCTGCGTGCGTTGCAACACCTTCACCAAGTTCCGCGACCTCCTCGCGAAGGCCGATGCCATCGATGCGCGGTGGATCGCGACGGGGCACTACGCCCAGGTGGCGGACGGCCGGCTCCGCCGCGGCCGCGACGAGGCGAAGGACCAGACCTACTTCCTCTGGGGCATCGACCGCGGCGTCCTCGACCGGCTCCTCCTCCCGGTGGGCGACCTCACCAAGGCGGAAACGCGCGCCGTGGCGCGCGACCTCGGCCTGCTGACCGCCGAGAAGCCGGAGAGTCAGGAGATCTGCTTCGTCCCCGACGGCGACTACGTGAAGGTCCTGGAGCGCGAACTCCCCGCCGATGCGCCAGCCCTCGCCCCCGGCCCCATCGTCGCGCTCGACGGGACGGTGCTCGGCACGCACGACGGCTTCGCGCGCTACACGATCGGTCAGCGACGTGGCCTCCCCGGGGGGCGCGCCGAGCCGCTCTACGTCGTGGCGCTGCGACCCGAGGACCGCGCGGTCGTGGTGGGGCCCCGCGAGGCGCTGTTGGGCCGCGGGCTCCGCGTCGCCGAGGTGCGCTGGCTCGTCGACCCCGCGCCCACGGTCGGGGCCGCGCTGCAGGTACGCGTGCGCCATCGCGCGACGCCGGTGCCCGGTACGCTCGTCGCGGTCGAGGGCGGCGCGGTGGAGATCGCGCTCGCGACGCCGGTGCACGCCATCGCACCGGGCCAGTCGGCCGTGTTCTACGACGGCGAGGTCGTGCTCGGCGGCGGCGTCATCGCGGCTGGGCGGCGGACGCTCCCGGTGCGCGCGGCCTGATCGACCCGCGCGAGCGCTGACGCCGGCGCTCGACCGGAGACCGGTCGGCGCCCCCGCCTCGCGCCATCAGACCTCGAGGTCCGCCGCCTCCGCGAACCGTCGCATCAGCTCCGCCTGCGCCTCCGTCAGACGCTCCGGGGCCACGACCTTTGCCTCGATCAGCAGGTCGCCGGTCCGATCGCCCGACGCGATCCCCTGCCCGCGGATGCGGAAGCGCTTCCCGCTCGACGTCCCCGCCGGGAGCGTGAGCGTGACCTGGCGGTCGTCGAGGGTCGCGACGGTGAGCTTCGTTCCGAGCGTCGCCTGCGCCACGTTGATCGGCACCACGCGGACGAGAGCGAGGCCATCACGGGTGAAGACCGGATCGGCTTGCACCTGCAGGGTGATGACGAGGTCCCCCGCCGGTCCGCCGCGCCGCCCTGCCCCGCCCTGACCACGCAGCTTGATGCGCGACCCCGACTCGCTCGCCATCGGGATCGTGACGAGGATCTTTCGGCGCGCACCGTCGAGCTCGAACTCCAGTGGCACCTTCCCGCCACGCGCCGCCGTGCGGAAGGGGACCTCGAGGGTGGTCTCGACGCTCGCGCCCTTCTGCGGGCCGGGCTGACGGGGTGCCCCGCCGCCGAACATCGAGCCGAAGATGTCGCCGAGCCCACCGAGGCCCCCGAGATCGAACTCCCCCATCTCGGGCGGCATCCCGGGCGCCCCGGGACCAGGGCCTCGCCGCGGTCCGCCGCCGCCGCGCGGCCGGGCGAAGCCCTCGAAGGCGCCGAGTCGGCGCATCTCATCGTACTCGCGGCGCTTCGTCGCGTCCCCCAGGACCGTGTACGCCTCGGAGAGCGACTTGAACCGCTCCGCCGCCTTGGCGTCCCCGGGGTTCGTGTCGGGATGCGACTGCTTCGCCAACCGCCGATAGGCCTTCTTGATCTCGTCGGCGGTCGCGGTCGGGCTCACCCCGAGGACGGCATAAAAGTCCGACTGGGCCATCGTGGGGCGCGCGAGGCGGTCAGCCGTTCCACTGCCGCACGACGACGCGCGCGGGGCGCAGCATCGTGCCGGCGAGGACGTACCCCACCTGGTACACCTGCGCGACCGTGCCGTCCTCCTCCGCGCGCTCCGCCGGCGCCGTCGTCAGCGCCTCGTGCCGCGCGGGATCGAAGGGCTGCCCGACCGGGTTCACGACCTCGAGGCCATGCCCCGCGAGCGACTTCAAAAGGTTCCGCTCGACGAGCGCCACGCCCTCGACGAGCGTCTTCGCCTCCGTCGAGGCCGGGTCGACGTGCGCGAAGCGCGCGATGTCGTCGATCGTGTCGAGGAGCCCCTTCAGCAGATGGCTCATCCCACGGTGCTCCGACTCCTGCCGTTCCTTGGCTGCGCGGCGGCGGAAGTTCTCGAACTCC
>CAXRBC010000169.1:0-3930 GCA_964228515.1 Ilumatobacteraceae bacterium | reverse complement strand
GGCGTACCGGCTCAGCGAGGCGATGGGCCTCGGCTTCGTGCCCCCGACGGTGCTGCGCGACGGGCCGCACGGCGAGGGGTCGGTGCAGCTGCTGGTGGACGCGGACGAGGAGCAGCACTACTTCACGCTGCACGAGGCGCGGCCCGAGCTGCACGACGCGCTGCGGGCGATCTGCGCCTTCGACGTGGTGGCCAACAACACGGACCGCAAGTCGGGGCACGTGGTGGTCGACGCCGCGTCGCGCGTGTGGGGCATCGACCACGGGCTGTGCTTCGCGGCGGAGTTCAAGCTGCGCACGGTGATCTGGGAGTTCGGCGGCGAGCCGATCGAGGAGACGCTGCGCGCGCGGGTGGCGGCGGTGGCGGAGTCGGTGCCGCTCGAGGTCGCGACGCTGCTCGAGGACGGGGAGGTGGCCGCGATCGCGGAGCGCGCGCGGTGGCTCGCGGACGCGGGGCGATACCCCGTCGACCCGTCGGGCCGGCGCTACCCCTGGCCGCTGGTCTGACGCGCCGCGCACCGCCGCGTGGGCGACGCGCGACGCGTCATTCGATCGTCAGGCGGGCGTCAGGAGCGGGACTTGAGGGCCTCGATGAGCGCCGGGAGGACCTTGTGCACGTCGCCCACGATGCCGAGGTCCGCGATCCCGAAGATCGGGGCCTCCTTGTCCTTGTTGATCGCGATGATGTGCTTGGAGCCCTTCATCCCGACCAGGTGCTGCGTCGCGCCGGAGATGCCCGCCGCGATGTAGACGCCGGGCTTCACGACCTTGCCGGTCTGGCCCACCTGGTACGAGTACGGCACCCAGCCCGCGTCGACGATCGCGCGGGACGCGCCGGGCGCGCCCTTGAGCAGCTTGGCGAGGTCCTCGACGAGCGAGTACTTGGCGGCCTCGCCGAGGCCGCGGCCGCCGGAGACGACGACGTTGGCTTCGTCGAGCTTGGGGCCCGAGCTCTGCTCGACGTGCACGCCGACGACGTTGGCCGCGCCGCTGGTCCCGAGGTCGGGCACGGGCGCGGCCTTGACCTCCGCGGCGCCGCCGCCTGAGGCCTCGGCCGCGAAGCTCTTGGGCCGGAACGACACGAGGTGCGGTCCGGGGCCGGAGAACGCGGTGGTCACCAGCAGGTTGCCGCCGAAGATCGGCGTGGTCGCGGCGACGCCGTCGGCGGTGGCCGCGACGTCGACGTTGTTGGTGAGCACCGTGCGGTCGAGCTTGACCGAGAGGCGCGCCATCGCGTCGCGGCCCTCGTAGTTCTGCGGGAACATGATGACGTCGGGCGAGGCGCCGCCGTCGATCAGCGCCTTGATCGCCGCGGCCGCGGCGATGCCGGGCAGCCGGCCACCGATGTCGCCCGTCGCGTAGACGGTCGTGGCGCCGTGCGCGCCCGCGGGGCCGGCGAGCGCCGCGCCGTCGCCGGCGACGAATGCCGAGACGGTGCCGCCGAGCGCGCGGGCCTTGGTGAGGAGCTCGAGCGTGCCCGCCGTCGGCGCGCCGCCGACGACCTGCGCGTAGACCCAGACGTGTGATACGGCCATGACGCGCCTCCTCAGATGACCTTGAGGTCTTCGAGGAACGCGACGATCTTGCCGTGCGACGCCCCGTCGTCCTCGATGATGGTGCCGGCCTTGCGCGCCTCGGCCTGCTGGACCGAGACGACCTTCTGCCCCGCGCCCGCCCAGCCGGCCGGCGAGACGCCGAGGTCACCCGCGGTGTGCGTGTCGATCGGCTTCTTCTTGGCGTCCATGATCCCCTTGAAGCTCGGGTAGCGCGGCTCGACGACGCCCGCGGTCACGCTCACGACGGCGGGCAGCGGGCACTCGACCTCGTCGTAGCCCGACTCGCTCTGGCGATCGACCTTGAGCGTCGTGCCGTCGACGCGCACCTTCTTGGCGAACGTGATCGACGGGAGGCCGAGCACCTCGGCCATCTGCTCCGGCACGGTGCCGGTGTAGCCATCCGACGACTCGGTCGCCGCGATGATGAGGTCCGCCGCGGGCAACTTCTTGGTCGCGGCCGCGAGCACCTTGGCGGTCGTGAGCGCGTCGGAGCCCGCGAGCGCGGGGTCGCTGACGAGCACGCCCTTGGCCGCACCCATCGCGAGCGCGGTGCGCATGCCGGAGGTCTCGCCGTTCGGCGCCATCGACACGACGTTGACCTCGCCGCCGCCCGCGGCGGCGACGAGTTGCAGCGCCATCTCGACGCCGTACGCGTCGGACTCGTCGAGGATGAGCTTGCCGTCGCGCTTCAGCGCGTGCGTCGACGGGTCGAGCGCGCCGGGGCTCGAGGGCTCGGGGATCTGCTTCACGCAGACGGTGATGTTCATGGCGACCATTGTTGCGCGGCTCGTGCGATTTCGCACAATCGTCGTTGGTACGATTCCTCCTCTTGCAGATCGTCCTCATTGTGAACTCGTTCGCCTCGTCGGTGAACCCTCGCAACACGGTCCAGGTCCACCAGTACCTCGCGCGGCGCCACGGCGTGCAGGTGGTCGAGACCAACGAGCGCGGGCACGCGACCCGCTTCGCCCGCGACGCGGCCGCCCGAGGGGTCGATGCCGTCGTGGCGTTCGGCGGCGACGGGACGCTCAACGAGGTCGCGACCGGCCTCGCCGGCAGTGGCACCGCCCTCGCGATCCTCCCCGGCGGATCGACCAACGTGTTCGCCCGGTCGCTCGGGACGGCCAACGACCCGATCGTCGCGCTCCAGCAGGTCGGCGCCGGGCTCGACGAGGGAGCGATCCACCCGGTGAGCCTCGGGCGCGCCAACGGTCGGTACTTCTGCTTCCACGCGGGATTCGGCTTCGACGCCGCCGTGGTCGAGACGGTCGAGCGCCGCGCGTCGCTGAAGCGGGTGGTCGGCCAGCCGCTCTTCGTCGCCGCGACGCTGCAGAACTGGTTCGCCGGGTACGACCGTCGATTCCCCCACTTCGCGGTCGAGGCCGACGGCAGACGGATCCCCAACGGCTACTTCACCGTCGTGCTCAACACGAGCCCATACACGTACGTCGGTCGTCGCCCGATGCACCTCGACGCCTCGGCGTCGCTGGAGAAGCGGCTCGTGGTGGTCACCTTCCGGCGTCTGACCACGCCCCTCATCGTGGCCTCCGCCGTGCGCGCCCTGCGCGCCGGCGGCATCACCCCGTCACGATCGATCGACGTGCAGCGCGACGTGGAGCAGGTGCGGCTGACGCACGCGGAGCCGTTCCCGTACCAGCTCGACGGCGACTACGTCGGCGCGGAGCGCGAGGTCGTGGTGGAGCACCAGGCCGACGCGCTGCGGCTGGTGCACCCGGTGGTGGTGGGCTAGCTCGACTGGCGGCCGGCCCGGCTCGCGGCGAGCCGGCGCGGCTGCAAGGGCACTAAGAATGACGGCGTGAAGCAGTGGAAGCGCATCATCGAGTACCTGCCGCTGCCCGTGTTCTTGCGGATCTTGTCGGTCTCGGCGCGACTGCGGCTCCTCACTCAGGTAGTCCGACTCAGGCTGAACCTTGGCACTGCCGCAGACTCGCTCCGAGGATCACACGCGAGACCGACCGAGCAGTCGAACTTCATCCGATCGCGCGCCTGGGCGGCGAGTAGGGCAGCGCTCCAGCGCAGTCTGGTGCCGCTCTTTGCTCACCTCCCACCCGGCTCTGCCCTCCAGGCAGCAACGGCCACTGTCGACTTCTTGGCCCGGGGAGCTGCACTTGGTCCAACTGGCGCAGTTGATGCGAGTGGGGCTCGAGCTGCCTCACGACGACTGATTGACGATCTTCGGGATCACCTGGCGTCTCCGCTCGATTGGTATCGCGTGTCGTTGCTCATGAGCGGAAACGGCTTCTACCGCGCCTCCCTTGATGCAAGGAATGAGGGGCGCGAGCTGGCTGTGACACAGGCCGATTCGGCATCGCCCGCGTCGGAGATGGAGGCAGTTCACGCCCTGATCGATTTCGG
>CAXRBC010000168.1:0-2827 GCA_964228515.1 Ilumatobacteraceae bacterium | reverse complement strand
CATGCCGAATGCGCGCGCGCGGCGCGCGGTGGCGAGCCCGATCTGGCCCATGCCGACGATGCCGAGGCGCCGGCCCTGGATGCCCGCGCCGAGCATGTAGCCCATGCCCCACTGCCACGGGGTGCGGGAGCGGATGACGCGCTCGCCCTCGCCGAGGCGGCGGGTCACCATCAGCACGAGCGCCATCGCGATGTCGGCGGTGGCGTCGGTGAGCACGCCCGGCGTGTTGGTGACCGTCACGCCGCGCGCGGTGCACGCGGGGACGTCGACGTTGTTGTACCCCACCGCCACGTTGGACACGACCTTGAGGCCGGGTCCGGCCGCGTCGAGGAACTCCGCGTCGACCTTCTCCGTCAGCAGCGTGACGGCCGCGTCGGCGCCGGCGAGACGGGCCAGCAGCTCGGCCCGCGGGATCGGCCGCTCGTCCTCCCACGCGTGCACGTCGTGGGCGGCGCGCAGCCGCTCCACCGCGACCGAGGGGATCCTGCCGGTGACGACGACGCGCGCCATCAGGCGGCGATCCAGCGACCCAGGAGCTCGAGGCCCTCCGTGATGTCCTTGGCGTCGATGCCGGAGAACGCGAAGCGCACGTGGCGCCGCGTCTCGCCCGGCTGCTCGCGCCCGAAGTGGCGGCGCGTGCAGAACGAGACGCCCGTGGCGTGCAGCGCCTGCTGGGCGAAGTCGGCGAGGTCGCCGATGCCCTTGCGCGCCATCGCGTCGGTGACGTCGGGGAAGAGGTAGAACGCCGCCTCCGGCGAGTGCACCGAGACGCCCGGCATCGCGTTGAGGGCGCGCACGGCCACGTCGCGCCGCTCGCGTAGGACGTCGAGCATCCGCGCGACGCTCGACTGGTCGCCGCGGATCGCCTCGACGCCCCCGTACTGCACGAAGTGCGTCGTGCACGACTCGTCGTTGGTGTTGAGCTTGGCGATCACCGCGGCCACCTCCGCGGGTGCGATCGCGGCGCCGAGGCGCCAGCCCGTCATCGCGAACTTCTTGGAGAACGTGTAGAGGATGACCGTGCGCTCGGCCATGCCCGGCAGCTGCGCGATGGACGTGGACGCACCCGAGTAGCGCATCTCGAAGTACGCCTCGTCGGAGAGCACCCACAGGTCCTTCTCGATCGCGAGCCGCGCGATCGCCTCGCGCTCCGCCGCCGACGACTCGGCGCCGATCGGGTTCTGGAGGTCGTTGTAGACGATCGCACGCGTGCGCGGCCCGACGAGCGAGCGCAGGTGCTCGAGGTCGATGTCGAAGCCGGTGGCCGAGGGGACGTAGCGGTACGGCTTGGCGACGCCGCCGAAGTACTCGATCTGGCTCTCGTAGATCGGGTACCCGGGGTTGGGGTACAGCACCTCGTCGCCGGGGTTCATGATCGCCTGGATGAACTTGGTGATCACCGGCTTGCCGCCCGGCTGCACGACGACCTGCGAGGGCTCGAAGCGCAGGCCGCGGCGCGCGCCGACGTCGTCCGCGAGCGCCTCGCGCAGCTGCGGGATGCCGGCTGCAGGGCAGTAGCCCGTCTTGCCGGCGGCGATCGCGGCATCCATCGCGGCGACCACGTTGGAGGGCGTCGGGATGTTGAGGTCCCCGAGGTGGAAGGGGAAGATGCGGTGCCCCTTCGCGCCCCACTCGGCCGCGGCGAGCGAGACGGCGAACGCCGTCTCCGTGCCGAGCTTGTCGAGCCGAGCCGCGAGCGCCATGTCGAGGAGCGAGCCTAGGTGAGCGACGGGGACGGGGCGCCGGGCCGCGCGGCGGACCGGACGACCGAGAGTCGCCAGGCGAACTCGTGGACCCCCGCGGGCACCTCGTCGCCCGGCGCGACGTCGGGCCCGCAGCTCGCCGTGCCGAGACCCCGGTGGGCCACGTCGACGTGGACCCAGATCTCGGCCGCCGGACGCAGGTCGGCCGCGTTGGCCGCCGCGTACAGGTCCTCGTCGCGCACGCGCGTGGCCGAGACGTGGAGCGCCACGGGGTCGAGGGCCTCGATACGCACCACCTCCCCCGCGGCCTCGTCGCGGCACTCCCACCAGCGCACGTCCGTGCGCAGGCCGTATTCCTGCGGCACGAGGTAGGGCATGGCGTCGGGCGGGCCCGACCACACGCCGAGCATCGCGCCGCCGCGGCGATCCGGATAGTTCTCGTGCGGGCCCCGGCCGTACCAGCGCATCGCCGCGTACCGAGCCGGGAGCGCGAACCGCACGCCGACGCGCGGCAGGCCCTCGAGCCGGGCCGGCACGACGACGCGATGGCGGTACGTCACCGCGCCGTCGGGCGCGACTTCGCGGCGCACCGTGTGGCGCACCAGCTCGTCGGCGGGCGTGCGGTCGAGGCCCTGCGCGAGCCAGCGCTCGAGCGCGCCGCCGCCGACGCGGATGCGCCGGCGCAGCTCGGGCATGAGCTTGAACCCGTCGTTGTCGGTCGCCGCGCGCCACAGCCAGAGCGCCACCGGCGCCGCCAGCACCCCGTCGGCAGGCTGCGGGGCGGGCGCGGGTGCGATCGCCTGCGCGCCGCGACGCGACGCGCGCCGCGGCGTGCCGACCGTCGCGGGGGCGCCCGGCCTGCGCGGCGGGCGCAGCGCGACCTGGTCCCAGGCGACGACGTGCCCCGCGTCGGCCCACCACGTGCGGGCGCGCAGCGCCCACCGCACGGTGAGGTGCACGTCGGCGCTGCCGCGCGGCGCCTCGGCGGGCAGCGCCACGAGCGCGCTGCGCCCGGGTGCCACGTCGGGCACGCGCAGGCGACCCTGCGCCGCGCGCCTGCCGTCGGCCCACAGTTCCCACGATGCCGCGAGGTCGCCGAGCCCGGTGAACGAGCGCCGGTTGGA
>CAXRBC010000167.1:0-2012 GCA_964228515.1 Ilumatobacteraceae bacterium | reverse complement strand
ATGCGGGCGCGGACGGGCTCGACGCCGTGCGGGCGATCGCGGCCGGCGCGCCCGAGTGGCTCGCGCCGGGCGGTCTGCTCGCGCTGGAGATCGGCGCGACGCAGGCCGACGCGGTGCGGGCGATCCTCACGGACGCGGGGCTGGTCGGCGTCGAGATCCGCCCCGACCTCGCGGGTCACCCGCGCATCGCCCTCGCGACCCGCGCAGCCTGACCCCACCTCGGCCCACCCGGCGGGCTGAACCGCTTGCCCTGACCCGGCCGCCGGCATTCCCGGCGGACGCGCGTCAATGGACGAGCGTGCCCTCCGCGTCGAGCGCCGCGGGGCGGCCGACCCACTCGCCGTCGCACATGGCACGCGCGATTGACGCGTCCCGCGAGGTGCCCCACGCGCGTCGCCCGTCGGGCAGGCGCACCGCGGCGATCGCGAGCTCGGGCGTCCCGTCGCGCGCGTGCATGACGGTGTAGGCCTCGATCGTTGCGCCGCCGCCGGGCCGCGCGAGCGCCGCGGCGGCGGCGGGTGAGGCGAGCGCGCGCGAGGGGAGCGCGTCGACGCGGTCCTGCGGCGCATCGTGGGCGAAGCCCCGCACGGGCGGCGTCGCGGCGTAGACGCCGAACGAGTGCTTGGTGGCGAAGCCGCCGTTTGCCCACACGAGCGCGCGCTCGGACGGCCGCTCGCGCAGGCGCGCGACGGCGGTGGCGATGGCGTGCATCGGATAGTTGTTCCACGGCCCGCCGGCGAATGCGAGGCCGCCGGTGAGCGTCAGTTCGCGCCCGGCCGTGGCCGCCGGCTCCGTCGGGCGAGCCGATCCCGTCATCGCGTCCTCCAGCGCGGCGCCCAGGCCGAGCGCTTCCGCGCCCAGCTGCACCGCCGACGGGAAGCACGAGTACAGGTCGAGGAACGCGACGTCATCGAGCCCGCACCCGGCCAGCTCGAGCGCGCGCGCGCCGCCGATCCGCACCGCCGGCAGCTCGTCGTACGACCAGCGGTGCGACGTGGACCAGTGCTCGTGCACGTCCGTGCCCGCGACGGGGAACACCCAGCGCTCCCGCGGCACGCCCATCCGCGTCGCCGCCTCGGCCGAACACACGACGAGCGCCGCCGCCATGTCGACGCGCTCGTTGGAGTTCATGAGGCGCCGGTACGGGAGGCCCACCATGCGGTTGCCGGGCCCCACCCCCAGGATCTCGGCGGCGGTGTGCGCCGTGCGGTCCCATGCCCACAAGTTGCGCGCCGCGACGGCGCTGAGCCGCGACCACAGCGCGGCCACGCGCGCGTCGTGCTCGGCGGGCGTGCGGCCGGCGCGCGCGCGGATCGCGGACTCGAACATCGGGTACACCTGGATCGGCAGCACGATCCCGCGCGAGATCTCCTCGTCGCTGCTCATCGGCCGATCGTCGAAGAGCCGTCCGGCCGTCCCCCCGTTCGTCGTGGGCCACGGCGGTGTCAGCCCCGCGCGGCGCGCGAGGTGGCGCGTGTGGCTCGCCTCGCCGCCGGCGAGGACCGCGACGTCCATCTCGCCGCGCGCGATCGCGAGGGCGGCGTGGTTGACGAGGCGCTGGGCCATGTTGCCGCCGTGGGGCGTGACGGCGGTGGTCCGCGCCGGCGCCCCGAGCTCGGCGGCGAGGGCAGCGGCGGGGTCGGCGTACTGCCACGAGACCGTGCGCACGACGTGGAGCGCGTCGACGCGCGCCGGGATGGCGCCCCCCGCGTCGGCGAATGCGCCGCGCGCCGCCTCCGCCATCAGCGCCACGGGATGGCGCGCGGCGGCGACGTCGTCGGTGCGCTGGAGGTGCTGGCCGACGCCGACGATCACCGGCGTGCGCGGGTCGACCACCGCGGAGACGCTACGCGTCGTCACCCGGGGTGGGATCGCGGGGCCGAACTACGGTGGGGCGATGCTCGGGACGCGCGTGGCCATCGGCGCCGACCACGCGGGCTTCGAGCTCAAGCAGCACCTCGTCGGCTGGCTGCGCGCCCGCTCCTACGACGTCGCCGACCACGGCACGCACT
>CAXRBC010000166.1:0-4553 GCA_964228515.1 Ilumatobacteraceae bacterium | reverse complement strand
CGGCGCGCTCGGCGTCGGAGTCACGACGGCGGTCGACGGCGGGCGGTGACGCGGAGCCCGGCAGGCTCATGCCCAGCGCCTCGGCGACGCTCGACATGGTGTTGGCGGTGAACATGCCGCCGCACGCGCCCTCGCCGGGGCAGGCCGCGCGCTCGATCTCGCCGAGCTCGTCCTCGGTCATCGTGCCCGCGGCGCACGCACCGACCGCCTCGAAGACGGTGGTGATGTCGATGTTGCGGCCCTTGTGGACCCCCGGGAGGGTCGAGCCGTTGTACACGAAGACGCTCGGCAGGTCGAGGCGCGCCGCGGCCATGAGCATCGCCGGGATGCTCTTGTCGCAGCCGGCGAGCCCGACGAAGCCGTCGAAGCGCTCGGCGTGCATGACCGCCTCGACGGAGTCGCAGATGATCTCGCGGCTCACGAGCGAGGCGCGCATGCCCTCGTGGCCCATGCTGATGCCGTCGCTCACCGTGATGGTGCCGAACTCGAGGGCGACGCCGCCCGCGCCGCGGACCCCGGCCTTGGCACGCTCCGCGAGGCGACGCAGCGAGACGTTGCAGGGGGTGACCTCGTTCCACGCCGAGGCGATGCCGACCTGGGGCTTGACCCAGTCGCCATCGCCGAGCCCGACGGCCCTGAGCATCGCCCGCGACGGCGCCCTGCGAGCGCCGTCGGTGACGTCGCGGCTGCGCGGCTTCACGTCCACGGGCGTCTCGCGCCCGCCGGCTCCGGGGCGGGACGCGGCGCCGGCCATGGCGGGGAGGCTACCCGCGGGCGGCGGCGGTCCCTGCGGACACGGTCGTCGGCGATGCCGCCGGCGCGGCACCGCCGCGCGAGCCGCGCAGGTACAGCGCGAGCGTCGGCACGAGGTACCCGACGTACGCGAGCAGGCGCATCATCTCGGGCTCGCGGTGCCAGCCGAAGAGACCACGCATGAAGTCGTAGAACGTCCCGCTCGCCCACGGACCGGACTCGATCGACCAGACGGGGTCGACGAGCCACCCCGACTCCCAGCCGACCAGCAGTCGCAACTCGTGCACGGTCTTGCCCGCGAGACCCGCGGCGAAGAGGAGCAGCAGCACGGCCGTCACGTTGAAGAACGTCCGCAGGTTGAGCCGCGCGCCACCGCGGAAGACGGCGATGCCGATCACGACCGAGAGCGCGAGTCCGGCGAGGCCGCCGACCCCCACGGGCGCGCCGCTCGCGGTCTCGGTCGAGGCGGACAGCAGGAAGAGCACGGTCTCGAGTCCCTCGCGCAGCACGGCGACGAAGGCGATGACGGCGAGGGCGATCGTCGTGGATCGCTCGACCTTGGCGCGCAGTTCGGCACCCATCGAACGGGCGTGCGCGCGCATCCAGAAGACCATGTGCGTGAGCACCGCCGTCGCCGCGAGCGCGATGCCGCCCTCGACGGCGTACTCGACGTCGCCGTTGAGACCATCCACGGCGACGAAGATCGCCGTGCCGATCGCGAGGCACAGCGCGATCGCCGCGCCCGTGCCCGCCCAGACCGCGCCCGACTCGTCGCGGCGCCCGGTCTTCACCAGGTACGTGAGCAGGATGGAGATGATGAGCGAGGCCTCGAGGCCCTCGCGCAGCGTGATGAGGAAGCTCGAACCCATGGGCCGATGTTAGGCATACCTAACATCGGATCGCAACCCCAGCTCGGGATTGGGTCTCAGGCCTCCGCGCGCGCCCGCAGGATCGCCGTCACGAGCTTGCCGTCGGCCTTGCCCTTGGAGGCCTTCATCACCGCGCCCACGAGTGCGCCGACCGCCTTGTGCTCCCCGGCCTTGTACTTGGCGAAGGCGTCGGGGTCCGCGGCGATCGCCGCGTCCACCATCGCCTCGAGCGCCCCCGCATCCATGGCCTCGAAGCCCTTGGCCTTCGCCATCTGCGCCACGTCACCGCCGCCCGCCGCCACGAGGTCGGCGAGCAGCGCCTTGGCCTGCGTCGCCGTCACCGCACCGTCGCGCTCGAGGCGCGTCAGCGCGGCGAGGTCGGCCGGGGGCACGGCGGGCGTGGCGCCCGCCTCGGCGTAGCCCTGCTGCACGTAGGTGAGGGCCCGCGCGGCGTCACCGCCGGCGCCCGCCACCGCGCGCACGTAGTCGTCTTGCCCTCGCTCGACCACGACCGAGATGGCCTCGCCGTCGACCGCGGCGCCCGTGAGGTCGGCCAATGCCGCGCGCCGCGCGGCCGGCAGCGGCGGCAGGGCGGCGCGGACGCGCTCGACCCACGCCGCGTCGGGCACGAGGGGCACGAGGTCGGGCTCGAGGAAGTAGCGGTAGTCGTCCGCGTCCTCCTTGGTCCGCAGCGTGTTGGTGCGGCCGGCCGCGTCGTCCCAGTGGCGCGTCTCCTGGCGGATCGTGCCGCCCGACTCGAGCACGTCCACCTGGCGGCGCGCCTCGTAGTCGATCGCGCGCCCGACCGCCCTGATCGAGTTCACGTTCTTGATCTCGCATCGGGTGCCGAACGGCGTGCCGGGCTTGTGCACCGAGACGTTGACGTCGCAGCGCATCGAGCCCTCCTCCATCTTGGCGTCGCTCGCGCCGACGGCCGCGATGATCGCGCGAAGCTCGGCGACGTACTGGCGGGCCTGCTCGCTCGTGCGGATGTCGGGGCGCGACACGATCTCGACGAGGGGCACGCCCGCGCGGTTGTAGTCGATGAGCGAGTAGTCGCTGCCGTGGATGCGGCCCGACGAGCCTCCGTAATGGGTGGACTTGCCCGTGTCCTCCTCGAGGTGCGCGCGCTCGACGCCGATGCGCACGCCGCCCGGGAGGTCGAGGTGACCATCGACGTTGAGTGGCTGGTCGTACTGGCTGATCTGGTACGCCTTGGGCAGGTCGGGGTAGAAGTAGTTCTTCCGATGGAACGTGCACGGGCGGACCGTGCAGTTGAGCGCGAGGCCGATCCGCATCGCCAGCTCGACCGCGTGCCGGTTGAGCACGGGGAGGGCCCCGGGCAGGCCGAGCGTGACGGGGTCGACGTGCACGTTGGGCTCGTCACCGAAGCGATTGGCGCTCGCGCTGAAGAGCTTGGTGCGCGTCGCGAGCTCGACGTGGACCTCGAGCCCGACGACGAGCTGCCAGTCGCCGGGCAGCGCCGAATCCGTGGCCACGGCCTAGCGGTCCCCCGCCGCCGCGACCGGGACGCGGCGCTCCAACTCGGCCGCGACGCGGAACATGGCGGGCTCGCCGAGCGCCGGCGCGAGCACCTGCACGCCCACGGGCAGGCCGTGCGCGCCGGTGCCGAAGGGCACGCTCATCGCGGCGTGGCCCGCGAGGTTGGTCGGGATCGTGAAGACGTCGCACAGGTACATCGTGAGCGGGTCCGACGTCTTGGCCCCGACGGGGAACGCGACCGTCGGCGACGTCGGCGTGAGGATCGCGTCGCACGCGCCGTAGGCGCGCGCGAAGTCGTCGGCGATCAGGCGGCGCACCTTGAGCGCCTTGCCGTAGTACGCGTCGTAGTAGCCGGCCGAGAGCGCGTACGTGCCGAGCATGATGCGGCGCTTCACCTCGTCGCCGAAGCCGGCGGCACGCGTCGCGGCGTACATCGCGTTGACGTCCGCGGCCTCGACGCGCAGGCCGTAGCGCACGCCGTCGTAGCGCGCCAGGTTGCTCGACGCCTCGGCGGGGGCGATGAGGTAGTACGCGGTGAGGCCGTAGCCGAGCGACGGGAGCGTCACGTCGACGACCTCGGCGCCGGCGGCCGCGAGCGCCGCGAAGGCCTCGTCGAGGCGCGCGAGCACCTCGGGCTCGCAGCCCTCGGGCAGGTCGGTCACGCGACCGATGCGCATCCCGCGGACGCCCTCGTCGAGCGCGGGGCCCAGCGCCGGTGCCGGTCGCGGGATCGACGTGGAGTCGAGTGGGTCGTGCCCGCCGATCGCCTCGAGCACGAGTGCCGCATCGGCCACGCTGCGCGCGAACGGACCGACCTGGTCGAGGCTGCTCGCGAACGCCACGAGCCCCTGGCGCGAGACCACGCCGTACGTGGGCTTGACGCCGACGAGGCCGCAGAGCGCGGCCGGCTGACGGATGCTGCCGCCCGTGTCGCTGCCGAGCGAGACCGTGGCCATGCCGGCCGCGACCGCGGCCGCACTGCCGCCGCTCGATCCGCCCGGCACCCTCGAGGTGTCGTGCGGGTTGCGCGTGGGACCGAACGCCGAGTTCTCCGTGCTCGAGCCCATGGCGAACTCGTCGAGATTGGTCTTGCCCACCACCACGGCGTCGGCCTCGACGAGCCGGCGCACGACGGTGGCGTCGTAGGGCGGCCGCCAGCCCTCGAGGATGCGCGACGAACACGTGGTGGGCACCCCGCGGGTGCACAGGTTGGCCTTGAGCGCCACCACCACGCCCGCGAGCGGCCCCACCGCGTCCCCCGCGGCGACGCGAGCGTCGATCGCGGCCGCGCGCTCCCGCGCGGACTCGTGCGTCACGAGGTTGAAGGCGTGGATCTCGTCCTCCCGGTCGCGGATCGCGGCGAGGTGCTCCTCGAGCACGTCGACGGCGCGCACCTCGCCGGCCGCGACGGCACGCGCGATCCCGACC
>CAXRBC010000165.1:0-10614 GCA_964228515.1 Ilumatobacteraceae bacterium | reverse complement strand
CCCACTCGTCGCCGCGGCCGACGCCCTCGAGGGGCGCATCGGGCACCCCATCCTGCGACAGGACGACCTGCCCAAGACCGCGCTCGTCCGGGCGTTCGCGCGCGACGAGGGCACCTGCCTGTTCGCCACGCAGGGCTTCTTCCAGGGCATCGACGTGCCGGGGGCGACGCTCAGCCTGGTGGTGCTCGACCGCATCCCGTTCCCGGTGCCCACCGACCCACTCGTCGCCGCGAGGCGCGAGCTCCACGGCGACCGCGCCTTCTCGGCGATCGACGTGCCGGTCGCCGCGACCAAGCTCGCGCAGGCCGCGGGCCGCCTCATCCGCACGGAGACGGACCTCGGCGTCGTGGCGGTGCTCGACCCGCGCCTCGCGACCAAGTCGTACGGCACGGCCGTGCGCGCGGCGTTGCCGCCGATGCCGTTCACCACCGATCGCGCCCGCGCGCTCGGCTTCCTCCGCGGGATCGTCAGCCGGTGATGAGGCGGTAGCCGAGCCCCCGTACCGTCACGACGAGGCGCGGCTCTTCGGGGACGTCCTCCACCTTCAGGCGCAGGCGCCGCACGTGCGCATCGACGAGTCGGCTGTCGCCGAGGTAGTCGTAGCCCCACACGCGCTCCAGCAGCTGGTCGCGCGAGAGCACCGCGTTGGGATGGTCGAAGAACTCGCGGAGCAGCAGGTACTCGGTGCGGGTGAGCGCCAGCTCGTGGCCCGCCTTGCGCACGACGCCCAGCGCGTCGTCCATCTCCACGTCGCCGACGCGCCGCACGGCCCCCGCGTCCTGCGCGGCGAGGAGCTGCGTGCGCCGCAGGGCGGCGCGGATGCGCGCGGCGAGCTCCTTGGCGTTCACCGGCTTGGTGACGTAGTCGTCGGCGCCCGCCTCGAGCCCTGCCACGAGGTCGTGCGTGGCGGTCTGGGCCGACACGATGATGATCGGCACCACGCTGCGCGCGCGCAGGGTGCGACACACCTCGAAGCCGCTCACGTCGGGCAGGCGCAGGTCGAGGAGCACGAGGTCGGGCGCCTGCTGGTCGAACATCTCGAGCCCGATCGCGGCGGTCGGCGCCTCACGCACGAGCCACCCCTCGTCCTCCAGCGCCAGCCGCAGCGCGACCCGGATGTGCTCGTCGTCCTCGATGAAGAGCAGGGTCTGCACGGCGCTCAGTCTGCCCCCGCGCCCATCGGGCCTCCCGCGCCGATCGTTACCTGAAACGCACACGACCCGAACCGTTCCTTTACACGGGGGTGGGACGCTCGGAGCGGTCACCGGCGGGGGTCGTGCTCCCCCTCGGCCCCCGCCGGTGGGGTATGCCGTGCGGTCCGCGCACGCCGTGTGCGGTCGGTGCGGTCCGCCGCGAGGCTGTGGTCGTGTCCCCGCGCGCGCGGGGGGCCGCACCGCTCCGTGGACTGCGCGGCCGCGTGACCCTCTCGTTCGCGCTGGCGGCCTTCGCCGGCGCACTCACGCTCGGGGTCGTCACCTACGCGTCCACGCGCTCGTACCTGCTCGCCCAGCGCACCGAGGCCGCCTCGCGCCAGGCGTACAACAACGCGCAGCTCGTGAGGACGATCGCCGCGACGGATCCCGACTCGATCGGCGACCTGGTGACCAACATCCGCACGGAGCGCGGCGGCTACGCGGTGCTGTACCTCGCGGACGGCGACACCTTCTATGCGCAGGAGCCGCTGCGCTTCACGCAGTCCAACCTGCCGCGGGAGCTCGTCGACGCCGTGCTCACCGGCGCCACGGGTCGGCAGCGATTCGTCTTCCAGGGCGCCCCCTACGAGGCGGTGGGCGTCAGCATCGCATCGCCGCGCGCCCACTACTTCGAGGCGTTCCCGCTCGACTCGGTGCGCAGCACCCTCGCGACCATCGCCACGACGCTCTCCGTCGGCGTCACCCTCATCACCGTCGCCGCGGGCCTGCTCGGCTTCACCATGAGCCGCGGCGTGCTGGGGCCGCTGCGCCGGGTCGCGAGCGCGGCGGGCGAGATCGCCTCGGGCGGCCTCGACACCAGGCTCGAGGACGAGCGCGACCCCGAGCTCGCGCGGCTGGCCCGGTCGTTCAACGACATGGTCGACGCCGTCCGATCGCGCATCGAGCGGGAGGTGCGCTTCGCGAGCGACGTGAGCCACGAGCTGCGCTCGCCGGTCACCGCGCTCATCGCCGCGGTGGAGGTGCTCGAGACGCGCCGCGACGAGCTGAGCGATCGCAACCGCCAGGCCCTCGAGATCCTCGGCCGCCAGGTCCGCCGATTCGACCGCACGGTGTCCGACCTGCTCGAGCTCTCCCGTCTCGATGCCGGGGATGCACTCGAGCCGCGGGCGCGCCGCGTCGAGACGCTGCGCCTGGGCGACCTCGTGCGCCGCATCGCGGGCGCCCGCGGATTCGCCGACGTGCCGATCGAGGTCACCGCCGAGGACGACCTCGTCGGCGTCGACAGGGCGCGCATCGAGCGCATCGTGGTCAACCTGCTGGAGAACGCGCGGGATCACGCGGGCGGCGCGACCGTCGTGCGGGTGGGCGGCGACGCGCGGTGGCTGCGGCTCGAGGTCGAGGACGGCGGGGCGGGCGTCGCCGCGAGCGAGCGCGAGCGCATCTTCGAGCGATTCGCCCGCGGGACGGCGGCGCGCAACTCGGTGGGCAGCGGCCTCGGCCTCGCGATCGTCGCACAGCACGCCCGCGCGCTCGGCGGCGACGCCTCGGTGGAGAGCGCGCCGGGGGGCGGCGCGCGCTTCGTGGTGCGCCTCGCGCGCGACGCGATGGCGCCCGCCGACCGCGAGGCGTCGTCGTGAGCGCCCGTCGCGCCACGACCGGCCTCGCGGTCGTCGCCGTCGCCTCGGTCGCGGTGCTGGGCGCCTGCGGCGTGCCCTCCGCCGGCGTGGTCGAGACCGTCCCGCCCGACGAGGTGCCCTACGGCCTCTCCGAGACGACGAGCACCACGAGCTCGACCACGCTCGTGCCCGCGGACACCAGCGTGCCGCCCGGCCCGCCCGACGCGGAGCCCGCGATCGTGGCGGAGTTCGTCACGCTCCACTTCGTCGCGGGCGACCGGATCGTCGAGACGACGATCGAGCTCGTGAGCCCCGCCACGGAGACCCGGGTGCTCACCGCGCTCGTGGCGGGCCCCCCACCCGGCGAGTCGGGCGTCGGGCTGCGCAGCGCCATCCCCGCGACGCTCGTCGTGGATCTCACGGTCGCCCGCGGCGTCGCGACGCTCGACGTCGACCGCGCATTCCTCGAGGCACTCACGCCGCTCGACCAGCGCCTCGCGATCGCCCAGCTCGTGCTCACGCTCACGCGCCGGCCCGGTATCGGGCAGGTGCTCGTCGTCGAGGCGGGCGAGCCGATCGCCGTACCGCGCGGCAACGGCAGCCTCGCGCCCGCGGGCACCGCCGTCTCCTACGACGACTACGCGCGACTGCTGGGCTGACGCCCGCGGCGCGAGCGGGCGGCGCCTACTCGAGCAGCCGCCCGACCTGGTCCTCGTCGCGCTGCCAGTTGCGCACGACCCGCACCTGCAACTCGAGTCTCGTCCCCACGGGCAGCGAGCGCTGGACCGCGGCACGGACGGCGGCGAGCATCGACCCACCCGATCCGATGACGATGCCCTTCTGGCTCTCGCGCTCCACGATGATCTCGCAGCGCAGGGTCCGGCCGTCCCGCGCCACCACCCGCGTGGTGATCGAGTGCGGCACCTCGTCGCGCGTGCGGCGCATCAGCTCCTCGCGCACCAGCTCCGCGACCCACGCATCGTCCTCGGTCTCGCGCACGGTCCCGGGCGGGTAGAGGTGCGGCCCCTCCGGCATGGCCGCGACGAGGGTCTCCACCAGCGCGGCGACGCCCTCGCCCGTGCGCGCGGAGACGGGGTGCCACGCGCGCGCGCCGAGATCGGCGGTGGCCGCGAGGCACGCAGCGGTCGCTGCGGCCCCGGCGGCGTCCACCTTGTTCACCACGATCACCGTGCGCGACATGTCGCACCCGCGAGCGACCGCGACGTCGCCGGCCCCCCAGCCCGTGGAGGCGTCGAGCACGAGGACGGTCAGGTCGACGTCGGAGGCGGCCTCGCGTGCCGCGTCGTTGGCCGAACGCCCGAGGGCGGTGCGCGCCTCGTGGATCCCCGGCGTGTCCACCAGGATCACCTGGGCGTCGGGACGATGCAGCACGCCCCGCACGCGTCGCCTCGTGGTCTGCGGCACGGGCGACACGATCGTCACCTTCTCGCCGCAGATCGCGTTGACGAGCGATGACTTGCCCACGTTCGGCCTGCCCACCAGCGCGACGAATCCGCTGCGCATGCCGCGAGGCTACGGCGACGCCTGGCAGACTCGGGGCGTGGCGGGTGCGGCGTGGGGCGTCGACTGGCGCCGATGGTTCGATCGCATGCAACCCCAGACGCTGCAGATCGCGACGTGGCTGCTCTACTTCACGGCCTTCTTCGGCGCGATCTCGGTCGTGGACGGCCGCGACTGGCTCGGGTGGATGCGCGAGGTCCGGCCCGGCGGCGTCGCGGGCGCGGCGCTGGCGATCGCGTTCGTCGCGGCCAACGTGCTCGCCGGCGTCCTGATGGCCAACGACCGCCGCCTCGGCTGGCGCGTCGGCGTCGCGGTCGCGGTCGGCGCGTTCCCGCTGCGATGGTGGGCGCTCGGCGGCACGGGCCTCGGCGCGTACGACCGCCTGGCGGGCGGGAGCACCCTCAGCCTCGTCTTCGACGTCGCGCTGTGCGCGCTGCTGCTCCACCCGCAGAGCCGCGCCCACCAGCGCACCTGGTTCCGCTAGCCGGGTCCCATCCGCGCGCCGCGCCAGGTCCGCGCGACGCGCTCCGGTCTGGCAGGATCTCCACGTGCCCACCACCCTCGACGGCAAGGCCGGTCTGCTCGCCGCGGTCGGCACCCACCTCGGCTGGTCCGACTACGTGACCATCACGCAGGAGATGGTCAACACGTTCGCCGACGCGACCGGAGACCACCAGTGGATCCACGTCGACGTGGAGCGCGCCAAGGCCGGTCCGTTCGGGGGCCCGATCGCCCACGGCTACCTCACGCTGTCGCTCGGCCCGCGACTGCTGCCCCAGATCTACACCGTCACGGGCGCCGTGATGGGCGTCAACTACGGCACCAACCGGGTGCGCTTCCCCTCGCCGGTCCCGGTCGGCGCGCGGCTCCGCGTCGGCGCCAAGCTCCTCGCCGTCGAGGAGGTCTCGGGCGGCGTGCAGACGACCATCGAGGCGATGTTCGAGTGCGAGGGCGCGGCCAAGCCCTCGTGCGTCGCCGAGCTCGTCTTCCGCACCTACTTCGGCTGACGCGCATCCCCGGCACGGGGACGCTCCGCACCACTGCCCGCGCGCCGACGCGCGGCGACTAGCGGTACTCCTTCATGATCTCCGCGAGGTGCTCCATCGTCTCGGTTTCGGGGTAGTCGGCGCACCACGGCACGAACCCGGTGCAGCCCATCTCGACGTATCGCGCGATCTTGTCGCGCACCTCGGACGGCGTGCCCACGAGGTGCTGCGCGCGCCACTTGTCGAGGTCGTGGCCCCACAGGCTGCGCGAGCCGGCGCGCTCCATCTCGGCCGCGGTGCCGCGGATGAACACGTCGGGCGACCACGTGAGGCGGATCTCGGAGGGATCCCGCCCCACGGCCTCGCAGTGTCCGCGGAGGATCTCCTTCTTGCGCAGGAAGTCCTCGGGCGTGCCGCCGAAGTTGGCGAAGTCCGCGTGCCTCGCCACGACGCGCAGCGTGAGCTGCTCGCCACCCCCGCCGATCCAGATCGGCGGGCGCGGACGCTGCACGGGCTTCGGGTCGCAGTTGCCGCGGTGCAGCGTGTAGTACGTCCCGGAGTACGTCGTCTCGGGCTGCGTCCACATCGACGTCACGATCTCCACGCACTCGCGCAGCATGCCGATGCGCACCTTGGGCACGGGGAACTCGTAGCCGTAGCCGCGGCACTCGTTCTCGTACCAGCCGGCCCCGATCCCCCAGTCGAGGCGCCCGCCCGAGATGACGTCGATGGTGGAGGTGATCTTCGCCAGGAGCGCCGGCTCGCGGTACATGTTGCACCCCACCATCTGGCCGAGGCGGATCCGCGTGGTGCGCTGGCTGATCGCGGCCATCGTCGTCCAACACTCGAAGACCGCCTCGTGCGCGGGCTTCGGCACGTTGTGGAAGTGGTCGTACACCCAGACCGAGTCGTACCCGAGTCGCTCGGCGTGCTGGGCGATCTCGACGGCCTTCGCCCACTTCTCCTGGTCGTCGCGGATCCCCGCGAGCTCCATCTTCCAACCCTGCGGCATGAAGACCCCGAAGATCACCGGCGGCTGGCTCGTCATGTCGTGCTCCCTCGTGCGTCTCGTGTGGTCGGTCCGTCGCCGATCAGATCGGCAGGTCGCCCGTGGCCGGGCGCGTCGTGCCGTGATCCTTCCAGGCGGCGATCGTCCGCTGGGCGATGCGCATCTGGTGGATCTCGTCGGCCCCGTCGGCGAATCGGCTCCACCGCGCCTGCTGCAGCATCGCGGCGAGCGGCGTGTCGGTCGAGTAGCCGAGCGCGCCGTGCACCTGGATCGCGCGGTCGACGATGCGCCACAGGCTGTTGGCCACGAAGTGCTTGGCCATCGAGACCTCCGAGACGAACGGCAGGCCCTTCTCGATGCGGTAGGCCGCGTGGAGCACCATCAGCTTGCACTGGTAGAGCTCCATCGTCGAGTCGGCGATGAGCCACTGGATCCCCTGCTTCTCCGCCAGCAGCGAGCCGTGCGAGTACCGGTCGAGCGAGCGGCCGACCATCATGTCGAGGGCGGTCTCGGCCTGACCGATCCAGCGCATGCAGTGCGCGAGGCGCGCCGGACCGAGCCGGTACTGCCCGAGCTGGTGGCCCTGCCCGCGGCCACCGAGCATGTTGGCGTGCGGCACGCGCACGTCGCGGAGCAGGAGCTCGCAGTGGTTGTGGCTCCCCGACATGGTCTCGATGTCGCGCACGACCTCGAGCCCCTCGGCCGGGAGGTCGACGATGAAGCAGGTGTTGGCGGCCTGGGGCACGTCGGGCGCCTCCTCGGTGCGCGCGATCAGCAGCGCGAAGGCCGCGCCGCGGGCGCCGCTGATGAACCACTTGTGGCCGTTGATCACCCATTCGTCCCCGTCGCGGTAGGCGTGCGTACGGATGAGCGTCGGGTCGCTCCCCGCCACCTCGGGCTCGGTCATCGCGAAGCAGCTGCGCGACGTCCCCTCGCACAGCGGGCGCAGGTACCGCTCCTTCTGCTCGGGCGTCCCCCAGTGCAGCAGCGTGTGCTGGTTGCCCTCGTCGGGTGCCTGGGCGTTGAGCACGTACGGCCCGATCGGCACCTTCGCCGCCTCGGCCGACACCGCCGCCATCGCCGTCGGTCCGAGACCCATGCCGCCCCACTCCGCGGGCATGTGCGGCAGCCAGAGCCGCCACTCGCCCCGCGCGCGCTCCCGCAGTCGCACGATCGTGCGCACCACCTCGCGTCGGTCGGCCGACGGCGTCGACTCCCATGCGGGCCGCACCTCCGCGTCCATGAACTCGCGCACGCGCAGTCGCACCTCGTCGACGTCGGGCGGGAACGTGAAATCGATCATCGCGGCACGGCAATCATGCCAGTCGGGCCCGTGCGTAGCCTGATCCGCGTGGCGGGACCCTCCGGAGCCGAGCGCCTCGCAGACCTGCCGCGCGGCGAGGCCAAGGTCGCCGCGGTGCGCGACATGTTCGACGCGATCGCGCCCCGCTACGACGCGCTCAATCGCCTGATGACCTTCCGCCTCGACGTCCGCTGGCGACGGCGCGCGGTCCGCTCGTTGCGCCTCGGCCGCGGCGCGGTGGTGCTCGACCTCGCGAGCGGCACCGGAGACCTGTGCGCCGAGCTCGCCCGCGGCGGCCTGCGCCCGATCTCGGTCGACATGTCGATGGGGATGCTGCGCCACGACACGAGTGGCGCGCCCCGCGTGCAGGCAGACGTGCTGCGGCTCCCCGTCGCCGACGCCTCGGCCGACGGCGTCACGTGCGGCTTCGCGCTGCGCAACCTGGAGTCCCTGCCCCCGTTCTTCACCGAGCTCGCGAGGGTGGTCCGACCCGGGGGCCGGATCGCGCTGCTCGACGTGGGCGTCCCGCGCAGTCGCACGCTGAGGACGCTCAACGGCGTCTGGTTCGGTCGGGTCGTGCCGCTGCTGGGCCGGCTGCTCTCCGACGCGGCGGCGTACCGCTACCTCCCGCGCAGCGTCGCGTACCTGCCGCCGCCGCACGAGCTCGTCGCCATGGCGCGGGCGGCCGGCTTTGCGGACGCCTCGCACGCGGCGCTCTCGGGCGGGCTCACGCAGATGCTGGTGGCGACGCGGTGAGGGCGATCACCCGCCGCCTCGCCGACGTCTCCGACGCCGCGCCCGAGCTCGACGACGTGGCGCGCGCCGACGGCACGCTCTTCGTGCGGGAGGGCGTCGGCGTCGCGGGCCGGGGCGAGGCCGCCCGCGTGTCCGCCCCCGAGGCGACCGCGCTGCTCGCGTCGCTGCCGCACGACGACGGGCTCGGCCACGACGTCGCGGGGCCCGTCGCCGTCGGCGCGCTCCCCTTCGCCGATCCTGCCAATGGGACGCTGCGCGTCCCCGCATGCGTCCTCGGCACCGCGCCCGACGGCACCCGCTGGGTCACGGTGGTCGGCGACGATCCCGACGTCGAGGCCCTCGTGGCCGAGGCGCTGGAGATCCCCGAGCCCGCGCAGCGCGCCGGAGCCGAGTACGTGGTCGGCCCGGGGACGCCCGTCGACCGCTACCTGGCGGCCGTCGCAGAGGCGCGCGACGAGGTGCGCGCCGGCCGACTGGCGAAGGTCGTGGTGGCGCGCGACGTCGTCGTGCGGGCGAGCGCGCCCATCGACCTGCACGCCGTGCTGCGCAGGCTGCGCGCCGCCTTCGCGACGAGCCACCGCTACAGCATCGACGGCCTCGTTGGCGCGTCCCCCGAGCTGCTCGTCTCGGTCTTCGGGCGCGACGTCGCGAGCCACCCGCTCGCCGGCACCGCGCCCCGCACGGGCGATCCCGACGCGGACGCGCGGCTCGCCCGCGACCTCGTCGCGAGCACCAAGGACCAGCTCGAGCATCGCGTCGTGATCGAGATGGTGCACGACACGCTCCTGCCGTGGTGCTCCTATCTCGACTGGGAGCCCGAGCCGAGCATCGTCACGGTGGCCAACGTGCAGCACCTCGGCACCCGCGTCGCCGGCGTGCTGTCCGATCCGCCCCCTTCGATCGTGGATCTCGCCGTCGCGCTCTGCCCCACCCCCGCGCTCGGCGGCAGCCCGCGCGACGCGGCGCTCGCGCTGATCGCACGCCTCGAGGCGCGACCGCGCGGCCGCTACGGCGGCGCGGTCGGCTGGGTGGACGCGCGCGGCCAGGGTGCCTTCGCCGTCACCATCCGCTGCGCCGAGCTGTCGCACGACCGCCGCGAGGCGCGGCTCTTCGCCGGCGGCGGCATCGTGGGCGACAGCGATCCGCTCGCCGAACTGGCCGAGACCCAGGCCAAGTTCCAGGCGATGCTCGCCGCGATCGTGCGGCCCTAACGCACCTCGCCGCCGAGCCCGTCGAGTCCCACGGCGGCCCGCGCCGCGGCCGACACCGCACGGTGGATCTCGTCGTGGCGCGCCACGTTGGCCGCACGGTCGGTCGCCACGCGGGTCACGCTCGGGCCGGGCGCGGCGAGCGCGTCGCGCAGGTCGCGCGTCGTCACCGCGGTGCGTGCCGACAGCCCGTGCGCGCGCGCCAAGGCCTCGACGTCCGCGGAGTGCGGCGTGCCGAACAGCGTCTCGTATCGCGCGTGCGCGAGCTCCCGCGCCTGCGGGAGGAACGAGAAGATCCCGCCCCCGCGATTGTCCACGACCACGATCCGCAGGTCAGCGCCCCGCGAGGCCAGCTCCCACAGGCCGTTGGCGTCGTGGACGTACGCGAGGTCCCCGATCAGGAGCACCACGGGTCGACCCGCCCCGAGCGCGACGCCGACGGCGGTGCTCGTCACGCCGTCGATGCCGTTGACGCCGCGGTTGGCGTGCACGCGCGCACCCGCCCTCGGCGCGGCGTACCACTCGACGTCGCGCACGGGCATGGAGCTCGACGCGACGAGCCATCCGCCGTCGGGCACCGCGGCGAGCGCCGTGCGCGCGGCGCCCGGCTCCGACAGCACCGCCTCGTCGTCGAGCAGGCGCCCGACGACAGCGCGGGCCGCCGTCTCGGCGGCCTGCCAGTCGGCCAACCACTCGCGTGCCGCAGGTACCGCCCGCAGCCTCGTGAGCGCCGCGATGCCGCGCAGCGCGCCGTCCACGTCGCCGTGCAGGTGCAACGTCGCGCGTCGGTCGGGGTCCACGAGCACGGGCGCATCGGTGAGCACCACCTGCGGCGCGCCGCTCGCCGCGAGCCACTGCCCCAGCACCTTCGACACCGGCGGCGCGCCGACGCGCAACACCGCCTCGGGCCGCAGCCGCGCGGCCAGCTCCGCATCGCGCAGCAGCGCATCGGCCGACGCCACGACGCCCGGCCCCGGCAGGCGCGCCCCGCTGCGCGGATCGGCGAGCACCGGCCAGCCGAGGGCCCGAGCGGCCTCGAGCGCCGCGCGCGCGACGTCGTG
>CAXRBC010000164.1:0-2254 GCA_964228515.1 Ilumatobacteraceae bacterium | reverse complement strand
CGGGGCGCGCGCTCGCGGCCGCGTTCCTCGGCGACCTCGCGCCGATCAAGCGCTCCTGGTACATGTTCTTCTTCCAGCACGGGCTCGCGGACGCCGTCGTGCCGGCCGGCGACCTCGCCTTCGTCGACATGCTCTGGCGCGACTGGTCCCCCGGCTTCGACGGCGCCGCGCACGCCGCGCGCGCCAAGGGGTCGCTGCGCGGCGAGGGACGGGTGGCCGCCGCGCTCGGCTACTACCGCGCGACGCTCGGCGCGGGCCCGCGCGACCCCGCCCTCGACGACCGGCAGCGCCGCATGGGCGGGCAATTGCCGCCGCAGCCGCTCCTCTACCTGCACGGCCGCGACGACGGCTGCATCGGCGTCGACGTCGCGCTCGCCGCCCGCGCCGAGCTGCCCGCGACCGCCCGCCTCGAGGTCGTCGATGGCGCGTGCCACTTCCTGCAGGTCGAGCGCCCCGACGAGGTCGCGCGCCTCGTGCTCGACTTCGTGGGCGACGCCGCGTGAGTACGTCCCCGCTCCCCCGCGACGGGTGGCTGCTCGTGATGAAGCGCGAGTGCGAGACCTGCGCGATGCTCGCGCCCCACGTGCCCGCCCTCGCCGACGCCCTGGCACGAGGGGGCGCACCCGTGGTCGTCGCGTCGCAGGACGACCCGGCGTTCCCCGCGGGGGTGGCCGTGCGCGACGACGCCGACCTCGCGATCTCGTGGCATGCCGACGTCGACACGGTGCCCGCGCTGCTCCGCTTCCGCGGCGGGCGCGAGACGGGACGCGCGCTCGGGTGGTCGCGCGACGCGTGGCGCGCGCTCACGGGCCTGCACGACCTCGGTGCCGACCTGCCGGCGCACCGCCCCGGGTGCGGCTCGCGCTCGGTGGACCCCGACCTCGTCGACGCGCTGCGCGCGCGCCACGGCGGCGGCGTGCTGCGCGCGCGGCGCATCGAGCTGGCCGATGCCGAGGACGAGCACGAGGCGCTCTTCGCGCGCGGGATCACCGACGGCCTCCCCGTGGTGCCGCCCACGCCCGAGCGCGTCATGCGCATGCTCGCCGGCACGTCGCGGCGCCCCGACGAGGTCGTCGCGACCGTGCCGCCCGACCTCGTCGAGTGCACCGTCGAGAAGGTCGCGATCAACGCGGTGATGTCGGGGTGCAGGCCCGAGCACCTCGAGTGGGTGATCGCCGCGCTGCGCGCCGCCTGCACGGACGAGTTCAACATGCACGGCGTGCTGTGCACGACCATGCCGGTCGGGCCGGTCATCGTCTGCAACGGCCCGGGCACCGCCGCCGCCGGGCTCAACTCGGGCATCAACGCCCTCGGCCAGGGCACGCGGGCCAACATGGCGATCGGTCGCGCACTCCAGCTCGTGGTGCGCAACGTGGGCGGCGGACGCCCCGGCGAGGTGGACCGCGCGACCCACGGCAATCCGGGCAAGGTCGGCTTTTGCTTCGCCGAGGACGAGGCCCGGTCCCCCTTCGGCTCGCTCGCGGCCTCGCGGGGGGCGCCCGAGGGCGCCGACGCCGTCACGCTCTTCGCGGGCGAGGGACCGCGCTGCGTCGTCGACCAGCTCGCGCGCACCCCGGAGGAGCTCGCGACGACGCTCGCGGTCGCGCTGCGCGCGATGCACCACCCCAAGCTCGTCGTCGCCTTCGACGCGCTGCTCGTGGTCGGCCCCGAGCACGCGCGCGTCTTCGCCGCGGCGGGCTGGGACAGGACGCGGGTCCTCGCGGAACTGCACGCCCGCCTGGCGATCCCGGGCGCGGAGCTCGTGCGCGGCGCGGGCGGGATGGCCGAGGGCGTGCGCGCCGACCTCGCGGGCGCGACGCTGCCCAAGTTCCGTCCCGGCGGCATCCTGCTCGCGCACGCCGGCGGCGACGCGGGACTCTTCAGCGCCATCATTGGCGGGTGGGCCAACGGCGCGATGGGCAGCGAGCCGGTGACCCGGCTGGTGGGCGCGCCGTGACCCGGGAGGCGGTCGCGTGAGCCGCGTCGTGCTGGATCCGACCGGCGAGCGCGTGCCGGTACGCCGCGCGCTCGCGCCGGCGCCCGATCGACTCGACGGACGCGTCGTCGGCCTGCTCGACATCTCCAAGGCGCGCGGCGACGTCTTCCTCGATCGGCTCGCGGCGCGGCTCGAGGCCTCGGGCGCCCGCGTGGCGCGCTATCGCAAGCCGACGTTCACCAAGCCCGCGCCCGCCGACCTGCGCCACGAGATCGCCACCACGTGCCACGCCGTCATCGAGGCGCTCGCCGATTGAGG
>CAXRBC010000163.1:0-4995 GCA_964228515.1 Ilumatobacteraceae bacterium | reverse complement strand
CCCCCCCCCCCCCCCCCCCCCGCCGCGCGTTCTCCCGGGGCGACCGGCTCACCCTCGCCCTCTTCGTCGGCGTGCCGACGGCGCTGCACGTCGCGCTCGTGTGGCTGCCCGCCATCGCGACGATCCTCCTGTCCTTCACGTTCTGGACCGGGATCCGCTACGGCGACATCGCCTGGGCCGGCCTCGCCAACTACGAGAACATCTTCTTCTCCACGCCCGCGTTCTGGGACGCGCTGCGCAACAACGCGATCTGGCTCGGATGGTTCGGGCTCATCGCCACCCCGCTCGGCGTGCTGCTCGCCTACGAGATCGACCGCCAGATCCGCGGCCACCGCTTCTATCAGTCCGCCTACTACCTGCCCGTCGTGCTCTCGCTCGCGGTGACGGGGATCATCTGGAACTTCATGCTCCGCCCGGACGGCTTCGTCAACGGTCTGCTGGGCCGCGACATCTCCAACGCGGTCTCGTTCTTCGGCAACTACGACATCAACATCTACGTGATCATGGTGATCGCCTCGTGGCGGCACATCGGCTACATCATGCTGCTGTACCTCGCGGGCCTGAAGTCGGTCGACCCCGCGATGCGCGAGGCCGCCTCGCTGGACGGGGCGACCGAGTGGGAGACGTTCCGCAAGGTGATCCTGCCCACGATGCGGCCGGTCAACATCATCATCGTCGTCATCACGATCATCGAGTCGCTCAAGGCGTTCGACATCATCTACGTCATCTACGGCACGAGCGCGGGCCTGCCGATCCTCGGCATCCTCGTGTTCCAGAACATCGCGGGGGAGGGCGCCTCGATGAAGGGTGCGGCATTCGCCGTGCTGCTGTTCCTGCTCTCGATCGGGCCGATCATCACCTACCTGCGACAGCAGTTCCGAGAGGACGTGCGGTGAGCGCCCCGGTGCGTGGTTCGCAGGTCGCGAAGGACCGCGTCATCTCGGCCTTCATCGGCGTGTTCGCGCTCGTGTGGCTCTTCCCGATCGCCTGGACGCTCTGGAGCTCGTTCCGTCCGTACGCCGAGATCCGGGCGCGCGGCGTCTTCTCCATGCCCGAGCGGCTCGGGGTGTTCAACTACGCAGACGCCATCCGCAGGATGGACCTGCCGACCTACCTCTGGAACTCCTTCGCGATCACCGCGCCCGCGGTGGTGCTCACGTTGTTCCTCGGGTCGCTGATCGGCTTCGTGGTGTCGCGCTACTCGTTCAGGTTCAACGTCGGGATGCTGCTGCTCTTCACGGCGGGCAACCTGCTGCCGCCGCAGCTCGTCTTCATCCCCGTCTTCAAGGCCTACCTCCAGATCGGCGACCTGGTGGGCAATCGGCGCTTCCTCTACGACTCACCGTGGGGCGTGGTGCTCATCCACGTGGCGTTCCAGATCGGGTTCGCCACGTTCGTCCTCTCCAGCTACATGAAGACGATCCCCAAGGAGATCTCGGAGTCGGCGATGGTCGACGGTGCCTCCGTCTTCCGCCACTACTGGAACGTGATGCTGCCGCTACTGCGCCCGCCGCTCGCGTCGCTCGCCGTGCTCATGACGACCTGGATCTACAACGACTTCTTCTGGGCGCTCGTGCTCATGTCGACCGACGCCAAGCGCCCGATCACCTCGGCCCTCGGCCGGCTCACCGGCGAGTTCGTCACGGACTACAACCTCCTGGCGGCGGGTGCGATGATCGCCGCGCTGCCCACCCTGCTCGTGTTCTTCGTGCTGCGCAGGCAGTTCGTCTCGGGTCTCGCGCTGGGGGCCACCAAGGGCTGAGGCGCGCGGGAGGCGCGTGGGTGGCGCGCGGGACGCGTGCGGGACGCGCGCCGCCAGAATGGACGGGTGAAGGGGGCGGTCCGGGGTCTGGCGCACCTGCGGGTGCCCGGCACCAGCGTGCTCGTCGACCTGCGAGGCGGCGTGCCGGCGATCGCGCATTGGGGCGCGGAGCTGGCGCACCTCGCCGCGGGCGCCGTGCCGCCCGCCGACGCCGACGCGGTGCTCGCGGCGCTCGAACGCCCCGTCGTGCACGGTGCGCTCGACGCGGTGGCACCGGCCTCGCTGGTGCCCGAGTACGCGGTGGGCTGGCCCGGTCGGCCCGGCCTCGGCGGGCACCGCCCGGGCGGACGCGACTTCGCGCCGCGCTTCGCGTCGTGCGAGGCGACGCTCGAGGTCGGCCCGCACGGCGACGGATCGCTCGCGGCGGCCTCCGTCGACCCGCACGCCCGGCTCACGCTGCGCTGCGAGGTCGCGCTGCGGCCGGGTGGGGCGCTCGTGGCGCGCGCCGCGCTCACCAACGACGGCGACACCCGCTATTTGCTCTCGCACCTCGGCCTCGCGGTCCCCCTGCCCGCGCACGCGAGCGAGCTCGTGACCTACGACGGGCGCTGGTCGCGCGAGACGCGTCCTCGGCGCCACACCCTGGCGACGGGGGCCTGGACGTCCGAGTCGCGGGCGGGCCGCACCTCCCACGAGCGGCCGCCGACGGTCTGGGCCGCGGAGCCGGGCGCCGGCGAGTGGCGCGGCGAGGTCTGGGGCCTGCACCTTGCCTGGAGCGGCAACCACGCGCTGCACGTGGAGGTGCTGCCCGACGGGCGGCGCGTCGCGCAGCTCGCCGAACTGCTGTTGCCCGGCGAGGTGTGCATCGAGCCGGGTGCGACGCACGCCGCGCCCGAGGTCGTGGGCGCGCACTCGACCGGAGGGTTCACCCCCGCGTCGTGGGCCTTCCACCGCCTCGTGCGCGAGCGGCCGCACCACCCGGGTGCGTCGCGGCCGCGCAAGGTGGTGTGCAACACGTGGGAGGCCACCTACTTCGACCACGACGCGACGCGACTTCGGGCGCTCGCCGACGCCGCGGCCGCGGTCGGGGCCGAGCGCTTCGTGCTCGACGACGGGTGGTTCGGCGGCCGGCGCCACGACCGCGCGGGGCTCGGCGACTGGGTGGTCTCGCGCGACGCGCACCCCGACGGCCTCGCGCCGCTCATCGCCCACGTCCGTGCGCTCGGCATGGCCTTCGGCATCTGGGTCGAGCCCGAGATGGTCAACCCCGACAGCGATCTCCACCGGAGCCACCCCGATTGGGTGCTCGCCGACCCGCGCTACGAGCCCGTGCTCGGCCGTCACCAGCTGGTGCTCGACCTCGCGCGTCCCGAGGTGTACGCCCACGTGCGCGACCGGCTCCACGCCCTGCTCGCGGACCACGACATCGCGTTCGTCAAGTGGGACATGAACCGCGACCACGTGCACGCCACCGGTGCCCGCGGTGCCGCGGGCACGCGCGCCCAGACGCTCGCGGTCTACCGCCTGCTCGACGATCTGCGCGCCGCGCACCCGGGCGTCGAGTTCGAGTCCTGCGCCTCGGGAGGCGGCCGCGCCGACCTCGAGATCCTGCGGCGCGCGGAGCGCGTGTGGGTGAGCGACTGCATCGACCCGCTCGAGCGCCAGCACGTGCAGCGTGGCGCGTCGATGCTGCTGCCGCCCGAGGTGATGGGCAGCCACGTGGGTGCCGCGCGCTCGCACACGACCGGCAGGCGCCACGACGTCGCGTTCCGCGTCGCGACCGCCATGTTCGGCCACCTCGGCCTCGAGCTCGACCTCGGGGCGCTCGATGCGGGTGAGCGCGCCATGGTGGCCGAGGGCATCGCGCTGCACCGGCACCACCGCGCACTGCTGCACGGCGGCGACGCCGTGCGCTTCGACCCCCTCGGCGACGCCGACCCGTCCGGCGACGATCCCGAACTGCTCGCCCACGGGGTGTACGCGGCGGACCGCGGCGAGGCCCTGGTGTGCGTCGCGCGGGTGCGCACCGGGCGCTCGCTCACCCCGCCGCCGCTGCGCCTCCCCGGCCTCGACCCCGCGCGCCGCTACCGGGTCACGCGCGTGGCGCTGCCGGGCGAGCGCGCCGACCGTCCCGTCGGCGCCGCCCGCCGCGACCCCGCGTGGCTCGCGCCGGACGCCGCGCCGCTCGAGATGACGGGCGAGGCACTCGCGACGCTCGGCGTCCAGCCGCCCGCGCTGTGGCCGGAGCAGGCGTGCCTCGTCCACCTGGTCGCGACCCGCTCGTAGCCTTGCCCGCCGTGCCAGACCCGATCCGCGCGGGCGATCCCGCGTCGCAGCCGCCGTCGGCGCTGTCGCCCGAGGTCGTGGCCAAGGTCGCGCGCCTCGCGCGTCTCGCGCTCGGCGACGACGAGGTCGCTCGCATGACCGCGCAGCTGGCGGGCATGCTCGCGCACTTCCGCGACGTGGACGCCCTGGACCTCGCCGACGTGCGCCCGATGAGCCAGCCCTACGAGATGGTCAACGTGTTGCGCGACGACGAGCCGGCCCCCTCGCTCGACCGCGACGAGGTGCTCGCCGCCGCGCCCGAGGCCGAGGACGGGCGCTTCCGCGTGCCGCCGATCGTCGGGCTGGAGGGCTGATGACCGCCCGCGGCGCGGTCGGGATCGCGCGTGCCGTCGCGGCCGGTGAGGTGCGCGCCGTCGACGTGCTCGAGGAGCACCTCGCCGCGATCCGCGACCGGGAGGACGAGATCCACGCGTTCAACCTCGTGACGCACGAGTCCGCGCGGGAGCGCGCGGCCGCGATCGACGCTCGCGTCGCCGCGGGGGACGCGGTGGGGCCGCTCGCGGGCGTGGTGGTAGCGCTCAAGGACAACCTGTGCACCCGCGGGGTGCCCACCACGTGTTCGTCGCGCATCCTCGAGGGCTGGCGGCCGCCCTACGACGCCACCGTCGTGCGCCGGCTCGTCGAGGCCGACGCGGTGGTGGTGGGCAAGACCACTCTCGACGAGTTCGCCATGGGCTCGAGCACGGAGAACGCGGCGTTCGGTCCCACGCGCAACCCCCACGACACCTCGAGGGTGCCGGGCGGATCGAGCGGTGGCAGTGCGGCCGCGGTCGCGGCCGGCATGGCCACGGTCTCGCTCGGCAGCGACACGGGCGGCAGCATCCGTCAGCCGGCCGCGCTCTGCGGCATTGTCGGCGTCAAGCCCACGTACGGCGTGGTCTCGCGCC
>CAXRBC010000162.1:0-4563 GCA_964228515.1 Ilumatobacteraceae bacterium | reverse complement strand
GCGCTGATCGCGCTGTGGGAGCACCGCGTCGTCGTGCACGCGGCCGCGCTCGGCATCAACCCCTTCGACCAGTGGGGCGTCGAGCTCGGCAAGTCGCTCGCGCGCGACGTGCGCGCCGCGATCGGCGGCGACGGCGCGGCGGCGGGCGCGCTGGACGCGTCGACCCGCGGGCTCGTCGAGCGGCACCTGCGCGCGCGGGGCTGACGCGCGGCGCGGTCGGCGCCGCCCCGGCGAGCGAGCACGGCGCGAGCGGCGCCGACCCGACCCGGATCATTGGGCGCGCCGTGACGACCCGGAAGCCAGCCAAGGGGCCCAAGGCCCGCGCGGGCGCGAGGACGTCGCGCGGGGCGGCGGGCGCCAGGAAGCCCGCCGCCGGGTCCATCGCGTCCATCAAGACGTCGCAGGCCGAGCGCATGCTCAACCTGCTGGCCCTCCTCGTCGACCGCACGTCCCCCCTCACCCTGCGCCAGATCCGCCACGAGCTGCGCAGCCAGTACCCGGACGGCGACGAGGCCGCGCGGGCGGCCTTCGAGCGCGACAAGGCCGCGCTGCGCGAGATGGGGATCCCGATCGAGATGAAGACCCTCGGCGGCGACGCCGCGGGCGAGGCCGCGTACTGGGTCGACCGGGCCAACTACGAGCTGAGCGACCTGCGCCTCACCGACGCCGAGCGCGAGGCCCTGCAGCTGGCGGTCGCCACGGTGCGCCTTGGCGCGCAGCACGGCGACCAGGCGCTGTGGAAGCTCGGCGTGGAGCGCGCCCTCGGCCCGCGCACGACCACGGTGCACCTCGGCCTCGACGCTGCGCGCACCCGCACGATCACCGACGCCGTCATGCATCGGCGCACCCTGCACTTCGGCTACAAGGGCGAGATCCGCACGGTCGACCCGTACGGCATGCTCTCGCGCAGCGGCTTCTGGTACGTGATCGGCCACGACCACCTGCGCGGGGCCCAGCGCGTCTTTCGCGTCGACCGCATCGAGGGCGACGTGCGGGCCGGCGCGGCGCAGGCCTTCGCGCGGCCCAAGGGCTTCGACGTGCGCTCGGCGGTCCCCACCGAGCAGCAGATGCTCGCCGCAGGCGACGGCGAGATCACGTCGGCCCGCGTGCTCGTCGACGCGACGCTCGCCGGCGGGGTACGCCGCGACTTCGGGGACGGGGCGGTCGTGCGGGAGCACGACTCTGGGGCCGTCGAGTTCGACATCCCGTGCGCCAACCTCGCGGCCTTCCGGTCCTGGCTCTTCGCCATGGTCGACGGGGCCGAGGTGCTCTCGCCGCCGGAGATCCGCGCCGCCGTCGTCGGCTGGCTCCACGAGATGGCGGACCGGTGATGGCCGCACGTAAGCGCCCGGCCGCCCGCCGCCCGGCCCGCCGTGCCGCGGCGTCGCCCACGGCCCGGGCGCGATCCTCGGGCAAGGGCGCCGCCGCCGCGCGCGGACGGCGGCGCGGCCCCCGCAGCGCGGCCGAGCGCGTGAGCGGGCTGCTCGTCATGCTCCCCTGGGTCATGGCGCGCACGCGCGTGCCGATCGCCAAGATGGCGCGGCAGTTCGACCTCACCGAGGCCGAGCTGATCGAGGACCTCCAGATGGCCGCGGTGTGCGGCGTGCCGCCCTACACGCCGGACGCGCTCATCGACGTCTTCATGGACGGCGGCGAGGTGATCGCCGAGGTGCCCCTCGTCTTCTCCCGGCCGCTCAAGCTCAACACTGCCGAGCTCTTCGCCCTGCGGGTCATGGGCGAGGCCGCCCTCGCCATGCCGGGCGCGGACGACGAGGGCCCCCTCGCCACCGCGCTCGCCAAGCTGCGGCCGCTCATGCCCTCGGGCGCCGAGGCCGTGGCGGTCGAGCTCCCGAGGGCCCGCTTCGTGAAGGAGCTGCGCGCCGCCGTCGAGGCCTGCGAGCGCCACGAGATCGACTACTTCTCGCCCTCGAGCCGTCAGCGCACCACGCGCGCGATCACGCCGCGCCGCGTCTTCGAGGACGGGGGCCGCTGGTACGTCGCGGCCGACGATCACCTCTCGGGCGAGGACCGCGTGTTTCGCATCGACCGCATCGAGCGGCTCGCCGCCCTCGGCATCCACGACGTGCCGCGGCCGGTGGCGGACGACGAGGACGTCCCGTGGTTCTCGGGCGACCTGCCGACGGTCACCCTGCGGGTCGGTCCCGAGGCGCGCTGGATCGTGGAGACCTACCCCTACGTGCGGCGGGTGGACCGACCCGACGGCGGCCTCGACGTCACGCTCTCGGTGACGAGCGAGCACTGGCTCGGGCGTCTGCTCCTGCGCGCCGGGCGCGCGGCCGAGGTGCTCGAGCCGTCAACGTACCGCGGCATCGGCACGATGACCGCGCGGCGCGTGCTCGCGCGCTACGAGGCGCGCGCGTAGGTCGTCGGTCGTCGCTATCCCGTTCGCGACGAGGAGCCGGGGGAGCACCGAGGCGGCCCCGAGGGCGTCGGCCAGGGCGTCGTGCGGCCGCTCGATGCGCACGTCGTGGCGGGCGAGCACGTCGGCGAGCCGGTGCGACATGGTGCGTCGCGGGTCGAGCGCGCGGGAGAGCAGCAGGGTGCAGAGCGTCGCGTCGACGCGCAGCGGGACGTCCGCGAGGCGGGACTCGTGCTCGAGGAACCCGAGGTCGAACTTGGCGTTGTGGGCGACGAACAGGCCCCGATCGAGCGTGGCGTTGAGCCGAGCGAGCGCCTCGGCGGGGCGCACCCCGCGGCGCAGGTGGCGCCGGGTGATGCCGTGCACGTGGTGGGCCCCGAGCCGCCCCGGCCGCCAGTGGCGTCGGCGCAGGTAGGTCACCCACTCGTCGCGCACGACCCCGTCGAGGCGGGTCACGACGACCCCCAGTTGGAGGACCGTGTCGGCGTCGGGGTCGAGGCCCGTGGTCTCGACGTCCACGACCACGAACTCCACGTCCTCCAGACGGGGCAGGGCCTCGGCGCGCACGGGCGCACCGTACACGGCGGCTGTGCGGGGGCCGAGCCCGTCGCGTCTGCGGGGCGGCGCGCTCAGCGCGTCGCGAGTGCCTTCGTGAACGCCTCGCGGTCGAAGTAGTCGCGCCAGAGCGCGATCTTGCCCCCGTGCACGACGAACAGGCCGGCGAGATCGAGCTCCACCCAGCGGCCGTCCACCTGGTAGCGGTCGGTCCGTTCGTTCATCACGACCCCGTGCTCGAGGTCGCCCGAGGCGACCTGATGGTGGGCGAGGAGCTCGACGGCGGTGCACGTGGCGAGGAATCCGCTCAGCGTCTTCTCGATCTGGCCCTTGCCGAAGACGCGGCCGATCGGCACGTTGTCGTACTCGCAGTCGTCGGCGACGAGGGAGAGGGCCTCGGTGAATCGGTTGGCCTGCAGCGACTCGAGGAAGTGGGTGACGAGTGCGTCCGGGGTCGACGGCCGCGCGGGCATCGCACGAGTCTCACACAGGCCCGCGGCTCGGCCGCGGATGCGACGCGCGGGGCCGCGCGTCGCGGCGGCGCGACGCGCTAGGCCGAGACGGGCTGGGGCTCGGACGCGCGCGTCGCGCGCTTGGCCTCGACGTGGTGCCGGGCGCGCAGACCGATCGGTGCGGCCAGCGTGAACCCGGCGAGGTGACGCTCCTCCTCGGACTCGCCGCCCCACAGGCCGTACTCGCGGTGCTGGCGCGCGTACTCGCGGCAGGTGTCCTTGACCACGCAGCCGTCGCAGAGCTGGCGGGCCTTGGCCTCGCGCCGCGCGCGGGCCTGGGGGCGCTCGGCGACAGGGGCGAAGAAGTACTTGGTCTTGCCCTTGCAGTTGGCGAACTGGGCCCAGTCGATCAGGTCCCGCAGGTTGCGGCGCGAGACGCCGTCGGTGTCGTCACCGAATTCCCCCGGGAGGTCGAGGGGAACGACCTCCCGGAGGTTCGGGGTGGGGTTCAGCGAGTGGGTGTCTTTTAGCACTAAATGCAGCATAGGGCCGGTGTGCCCGGACGTCAAGTCATCGGGGCGGCGTCAGGGCCGCGCAACGGCGCGGTCCCAGCGGGGTCGGGCCGCCGAGGGTCGGGCCAGCGAGGGGTCCGCGCCGATCGGGCGGGGCGGGGGCTGGCGCGTCTAGAGCAGCTCGGCCGCGAGGCTGGCGACCTCGCTGCGCTCGCACGCCGAGAGCGTCACGTGCCCGAAGCACGGCTGGCCCGCGAAGGCCTGCACGAGCACCGCGAGCGCGTTGTTGGACTCGCCCATGTAGGGCGCGTCGATCTGGCTCGTGTCGCCCGTGAAGACGACCTTGGTGCCGTCCCCGATGCGGGTGAGGATCGTCTTGAGCGTCGTCGGCTCCAGGTTCTGCGCCTCGTCCACGACCACGATCTGCGACTGGAGCGACCGCCCGCGCAGGAACGTCACGGACTCGAGCGTGAGCTTGGACCGCGCGATGAGGTCGTCCACCAGCCCGCGCGCGTCGGTGCTCGAGCGGTCGTCGGAGAGCGCGACGATCGCGTCGTGGATGGCCGACATCCACGGGTCGAGCTTCTCCTCGAGGCCCCCGGGGAGGAAGCCGACGTCGGCGCGGCCCACCGGCACGAGCGGGCGATACACGGCGAGGCGCTCG
>CAXRBC010000161.1:0-11128 GCA_964228515.1 Ilumatobacteraceae bacterium | reverse complement strand
GCGACGCCCTCGAGGACGGCCCGCACCACGTGGGCCCGCGTCGCGCCCCGCGTGAGGCCGAGCAGCGTGCCGCGTGCGCCGTAGTCCCAGTGCGGAGTGCCGATGCCGAGCAGGGCGGGCACGTACGTCACGCCGCCCGCGTCTGGCACGCTCGCGGCGAGCGCGTCGGTCTCCTCGGCCGTGACGACGAGGCCCATGTCCTCGCGGAGCCACTCGACGTTGGAGCCCGCCGAGATGCAGATCGCCTCGCGCGCCCACACGGTGCGCGACGGTGAGCCAGCCGCTCGCGCGGCGCCGGCCGCGCCGGGGCCGTACGCCACGAGCGGGTACGTGCCGTGCGCCGAGCGGGCGAGCACCGCGGGGCGCTCGGTGCCCGTGCAGACGTCGAGCATCCCGCCCGTGCCGAACGTGATCTTGGCGTCGCCGGCGCGCACGCAGCCCTGGCCGACGAGCGACGCCTGCTGGTCGCCCACGATCGCCGCGATCGGGGGTGCGCCGGGCAATGCGCGCGCCGTCGCGACCACGCCGTGGCTCGCGACGACGCGCGGCATGCAGGCGATCGGGACGCCGAGCAGGCCGAGCACGCGCGCGTCCCAGTCGGCGGCGTCGACGTCGTACGCGCCGCTGACGCAGGCGTGGCTCGGGTCGGTCACGTGGGAGTCGCCGCCCGAGAGCGCGTGGACGATCCACGAGTCGACCGTGCCGAGGCACACGTCGTCGAGCGGCACGGACGGCCCGCCGCCGACGCCGAGCCCGTGGCGTACGAGCCACGCCGCCTTGGTGCCCGTCTGGTTGGGCGCGAACACGAGCCCGTGCGACGAGCGCAGCGAGAGGCACTCGCCCACGGTGCGCAGGTCCTGCCAGCCGATGCCCGGCCCGAGCGGCTCGCCGGTCGAGCGTCGCCACGCCACGGTGCTCGCGCGCTGCGCGGTGACGCCCACGGCGCGCACCGGCCCGGCCTCCGCGAGCACGGCGCCGCACGCCTCCAGCGCGAGCCGTGCCATCGCGGCGGGGTCGAACTCGACGAGTCCGGGCGAGGGCGCCACGGGCGGGCAGGGGGAGTGGCGCAGCGCGGCGATGCCGCCGTCGTCGCGCACGACGGCGGCGCGCAGCCCCGTGGTGCCGACGTCGACGACGAGGACGCTCATCGCTCGTCGGCGGGGATCCACTTGCCGGGGTTGAGGATGCCGTGCGGGTCGAGCGCGCGCTTGATCGACGCGAGCACGCCGAGCGACGTGCCGAGCGCCTCGCCCGCCCAGCGTGCGCGGTGGAGGCCGATGCCGTGGTGGTGCGAGAGCGTCGCGCCTGCGCGCAGCGCGGCGCCCTGGCCCGCCTCCCACATGGCGGCGTGCAGCGCCTCGAGGGCGGGCAGGTCGTCCGCGGTGGCTCCGCCGGCGGGTCGCTCGCCGTCGGCCGGCCGGCCGCCGGGCTCGCCGGCGAAGGTGAAGTACGCGCACGCTCCGTCGACGTACGAGTGCGAGACGTGCACGCTCGCGCTGCGCGCCCCGGGCACCGCCATGAGCGCGGTGCGCACGTCGTCGGCGACCGACGCGAGCCGCGACCACGGCGCAGCCACCTCCATCGTGTCGATCACGTATCCGCGCGCGGTGAGCGCGTGCAGGCCCGAGACGTCGTCGCGGTGGGCGAACCAGGCCTCGACGAGCCGCGGGTCCGCGGGCTCGGCGCCCTCGGCCCGCGCGCAGCGGGCCACCACCGCGAGGGTGGCCTCGACGATCTCCGGGGCGGCCTCGTCGTGCACGAGGAGCGCGCACCACGTGCCGTCGCCGCCGTGCGCGCGGCGCGTCTCGCGCTCGTCGTAGAGGCGCAGCACCGCGGGGGTCGCGCCGGCGCGCAGCGCGGCGCGCATCGCCCCGATGCCGGCGGCGAGGGTGGGCAGGCGCCAGGCGGCGCTCGCCCGCGCCGGGGCCGCGGGGCGCGCCCTGAGCCAGGCCCGCGTGACGATGCCGAGCGCGCCCTCGGCGCCGACGAAGAGCGCCGCGAGGTCGGGGCCGGCGGCGCTCGCGGGCTCCGGGCCGAGGCGCAGCAGCGTGCCGTCGGCGAGGACGACCTCGAGGCCCGCGACGAGGTCGGCGATCGTGCCGACGCGCGTCGAGTACTGGCCCGCGCCGCGTGCGCCGACCCAGCCGCCGACGCTCGAGAGCGCGAAGGACTGCGGGTGGTGGCCGACGGCGAGGCCGTGGGGCGCGAGCGCGTCCTCCAGCTCGGGGCCCATGGTGCCCGCGAGCACCTCGACGAGACCCGACTCGACGTCGACGGACGCCACGCCGCGCAGCGCGCGGGTGGAGAGCACCACGCCGCCACGGGCCGGGATGGCGGCGCCGAGCACGCCCGAGCGGCCGCCGGCGACGGTGAGGGGCACGCGGTGCTCGTGGCAGAGCCGAGCGACGGCGCGCACCTCGTCGGTGGAGGCGGGCTCGACGACGGCCGCGGGCCGCCGCGCGGTCATGCCGCGGTGGGCCCACGCGAGGGCGAGCGGCCACCAGTCGCGCGAGTGTGCGTCGAGGACCGCGTCGTCGAGGTGCGTGGTCGTGGCGTCGCGCAGCGCGGCGAGCAGCCCGGCGGGGAGGTCCCGGCCGGGGCCGGGGAGTCGCTCAGGCCGCGCGGACGTCACCGGCACGCTCCTCGGCCTCGCACGACGCGCGGTACGCGGCGACCTGCCGCGCGACCTCGGCGTCGTCCCACCCGAGGTGCGGGGCGACGAGCCGCGCGACGGACTCGGCGTGTGCGACGGTCGCGCCGCGGTCCACCAGTCGCGCGCGGGTGCGCCGGCTGAGCACGTCGTCGAGGGTGAGGGCCCATTCGTGCGTGGCGGCGTACACGGCCTCGGCGGCGCGGTACGGGAGGCCCGGCACCAGCGGCGCGGCGAGACGCGGGTCGGCCACGGCGAGCGCGTCGAGGGCGGCGGCGCGGTCCGCGCCGTCGAGCGCGAGGCGGCGGGTGGCGCATCGGCGGCGCGCGCCGAGGCGCCGACACGCGAGGTCGACCGTGTCCTCGGCCATGCGGCGGTACGTCGTGAGCTTGCCGCCCGTGATCGTGACCACGCCGGAGGCCGACTCGACGAGCCGGTGGCGCCGCGACAGGTCGGCCGTGCGGCCCGTCGCGGGCGCCTCGCCATCGCGCACCAGCGGGCGCAGGCCCGACCACACGCCGGTCACGTGGCCGCGCTCGACGCGCGTGGTGATCGCGGCGTTGAGTGCCCGCAGCACGTAGTCGACGTCGTCGCCGTCGCACGGCGGGTCCTCGCGCGGGCCGTCGTATGGGGTGTCGGTGGTGCCGACGTAGGTGGAGTGCCACGTGCCGTCCGCGCGGCGCAGCCACGGCACGACGAACAGGCTGCGCCTGTCGCCGGGTACGGGGATGACGACGGCCACCTCGTTGCGCACCAGCTCCCACGGCACGGTGAGGTGCACGCCCTTGGCCGGGGTCACCGTCGCGGACGGACGGCCCGCGTCCTGGCCGAGCACGTCGTCGACCCAGACGCCCGTCGCGTTGACCACCACGCGCGCACGCACCGCGATCTCGCGGCCCTCCGCGGTGCGCACCGTGGCGCCGGCGGCGCGGCCCGCCGCGTCCTTCGCGATCGCGATCACGGCCGCGCGGGTGCAGACCGCGGCGCCGTGGCGCGCGGCGGTCCGGGCGAGGTCGACGCAGAGCCGGGCGTCGTCGGCGGTGGCGTCGTAGTAGAGGTATGCCGATGCCAGGCGATCGGCGGGCATCGTGGGCAGCAGCGCGAGCGCGGCGCGGGCGCGCAGACGCCGGTGGAACCTGCCGATCCGCCAACCCCCGGTGAGGTCGTACATCCACAGCGCGGAGCCGAGCGCGCGGGCGATGCGGCGCGACACCACGCCGTCGCGGGTGAGCACGGGGATCATGAACGGGATCATCTCGACGAGGTGCGGGGCGTTGCGCTGCAGGCGGCGACGCTCGTGGAGGGCCTCGTAGACGAGGCCGATCTCTCCCTGCTGCAGGTAGCGCAGGCCGCCGTGGATGAGCTTGGACGACTTGGAGGAGGTCCCCGAGGCCAGGTCGTCGCGCTCGACGAGCGCCGTGCGCAGGCCGCGGGTGGCCGCGTCGAGGGCGACCCCGAGCCCGGTGACGCCGCCGCCGACCACCAGCACGTCCCACTCCTCGGTGCCGAGCCGGTCGAGCGCGGCCGCGCGCGCGGCGCCGGCGGCCGTCGCGGGGCCCGCACGGTCGGCCTGCGGGTGGGCTGCGGGCGGGCCGGGCGGCATCGCCCGAGATTACGGCCCCGGACCCCGAGGGCGTCCGCCGAACCCGCGCCGGGGGTGCGACGCACGTCACGCAGACGTGCATCACATGATTGTCTGCACGACTTGCGAAGACGGCGCGCGCGCGCCTACGGTCTCGCGCCGTGAAGTCGCCCGCCGCGCTCATCGAGGCCTACCGCAGCGAGGGTCGCAAGATCACGCCGCAGCGCACCCTGATCTTCGGCCTGATGCACGAGAACACCACGCACCCGACCGCCGACGCCCTCTACGAGGCGGCCTCGCGGGCGATGCCCGGCATCTCGCTGCGCACCGTGTACCAGACCCTCGGCGAGCTCGCCGAGATGGGGGAGATCCGCCTCATCAACTGCGACGGCGGCGCCACCCGCTTCGACCCCAACCTCGAGGACCACCACCACGTCGTGTGCTCGCGCTGCGGCGCGATCGGCGACGTCGAGGTACGCGGCGCCTCGTCGCTGCGTCCGGTCGGGGCGCGGGGCTTCGCCGTCGACGAGGTCGGCGTGGTCTTCCACGGCACGTGCGCGAGCTGTCGGGGCGCGCGCAAGGGATCTCCTGCCCAGCAGGCGAACAGGTAGCCGCGACGCGGCCCACCGAAGAGCAAGCAGCACCGCAATACCAACAACCCATCCACACGAAAGAGAGCATCATGGCCACGCTTCACGGCACCAAGACCCATGAGAACCTCAAGGAGGCGTTCGCTGGCGAGAGCCAGGCCAACCGGCGCTACCTGTGGTTCGCCCAGAAGGCGGACGTCGAGGGGTACCCCGACGCGGCCGCGCTGTTCCGTTCCGTCGCCGAAGGCGAGACGGGTCACGCGCACGGCCACCTCGAGTACCTCGCGGAGGTCGGCGACCCGGCGACGGGCGAGCCGATCGGTGACACCGCCGACAACCTGAAGGCCTCCGTGGCCGGCGAGACCTACGAGTACACGCAGATGTACCCGGGCTTCGCGAAGACCGCCCGCGAGGAGGGCTTCGCCGAGATCGCCGACTGGTTCGAGACCCTCGCCCGCGCGGAGAAGAGCCACGCGGGTCGATTCGGCGAGGGGCTCAAGTCCCTCTGACCGTCGAGTGACATCCGCGGCCCGCGCGCGGGCCGCACCGGCCACGCGGCCGGGTCGATGCCCCCCATCGGCCCGGCCGCGCGGCGCGTCCATCCATCGTCCGATCCCCACGAACGCGAGCAGCACGTGACCATCACCTACGACCCGCACCACCCGAAGTACCTCGACGAGGCCGACACGCGCGCCGAGCTGACTCGGGTGTACGACCTGTGCCACGGCTGCCGCCTGTGCTTCAAGTTCTGCCCGTCGTTCCCCACGCTCTTCGACTACATCGACCGCCACGACGACCAGGACGCGGGCAAGATGACGCCCGCGCAGCAGGACCACGTGGTCGACGAGTGCTTCCAGTGCAAGCTCTGCTACGTCAACTGTCCGTACACGCCGGGACAGCACGAGTGGGCCCTCGACGTCCCGAGGCTCATGCTGCGCGCCGACGCCATGCGCCGAGCCAACGGCCACGTCTCCCTGCGCAGCAAGGTGACGACCTCGATGCTCGGCCACACCGACGCGCTCGGCAAGGTCGCGACCCGCGCGTCGGGCATCGCCAACGCGGTGATGGGCGCGGCGCGCGGCTCGCTCGTGCGCAAGGCCGTCGAGCTCACCGCGGGCGTCTCGAGCGTGCGGCTGCTGCCCGCGTTCGCGCGGCAGCGATTCTCCACGTGGTTCGCCCGGCGTCCGCGCGTGCGCATCGAGAAGCGCCAGGGGCGGGTCACCGTGTTCCCCACCTGCCTCGTCGAGTACCAGGAGCCGGCGATCGGCCGCGACCTGGTGAAGGTCTACGAGCACAACGGCATCGAGTGCGAGCTCTCGGGGGCGGGCTGCTGCGGCGCCCCGTACCTGCACTCGGGCGACCGCGACAAGTTCATCGAGGTGGCCAAGGAGAACGTGTCGCGGCTGGCCGCCGAAGTGCGCCGCGGGACCGACGTCGTGGTGCCGCAGCCGACCTGCGGCTACGTGCTCAAGAAGGACTACCTCGACTACGTCGGCGGACCCGACGCCCAGCTGGTGGCCGAGCACACGTACGACGCTGCCGAGTACCTGATGAAGGTCCACAAGACCGAGGGCCAGGCGCTCGACACGGAGTTCGCCGGCCACGTGCCGGAGTCGATCACGTACCACACGCCGTGCCATCTGCGCGCGCAGAACATCGGGCTGAAGAGCCGCGACCTGATGAAGCTCACCGGCGCCAAGATCAAGCTCGTCCAGCAGTGCTCCGGCATCGACGGCATGTGGGGCCTCCGCGCGGAGAACGCGGAGCTCTCGCTGCCGATCGCGGAGAAGCTGGGCGCCATGGTGCGCGAGGCGGGCTCCGAGGTCGTCGCCGGCGACTGCCACCTCGCCAACACCGCGATCAACGAACAGACGGGCTCGGCGCCGCTGCACCCCCTGCAGGTCATGGCCCGCGCCTACGGCATCCAGGAGGAGACACAGTGACCACCATGACCCCCCGGTCCCGCAAGCTCACCACCGACGACGTCCTCGACCTGCGCGCCTACGAGCGCGTGCGCGAGGAGTCGAGGCGGCGCGTCATCGAGGTGAAGCGCCGTCGGCGCATCGCGCTCGGCACGATCGTGACCGTCGCCTTCGAGAACCGCGAGACGATGCTGTCGCAGATCCACGAGATGCTCCGCGCGGAGAAGGTCGTGGACGACGCCGGCGTGCTCGAGGAGCTCAAGGCGTACAACCCGATGATCCCCGAGCCGGGTCAGCTCTGCGCGACGCTCTTCATCGAGCTCACGAGCGACGCCCAGATGCGCGAGTGGCTGCCCAAGCTGGTGGGCATCGAGGGCGCCCTCGTGCTGCGTCTCGCCGACGGCTCGTCGGTGCGGGCGGTCGTGGACGAGCAGCACGCCGAGGGTCTGACCCGCGACGAGGTGACGGCCGCGGTGCACTACGTGCGCTTCGAGCTGTCGCCGTCGGAGGTCGAGGCCTTCGCGCGGGGCGGCGTGCGGCTGGAGTGCGACCTCTCCAACTACCTCGAGTCCGCCGTGCTGCCCGACTTCACCGTCGCGGAGCTGCTCGGCGACCTGCGCGACGACGCCGCGGCCGATCCCGCGCACGGCGCCTGACGTGGGCGCCGCGGTGGGGCGCGGGCCCGACCTCGGCATCTCCGACGCCGACCGCGTCGCGATCGCGGAGGGGCTCTCGAGGCTGCTGGCCGACACGTACTCGCTGTACCTGAAGACCCACAAGTACCACTGGAACGTCACCGGCCCGATGTTCCAGACCCTGCACCTCATGTTCGAGACGCAGTACAACGAGCTGGCGCTCGCCGTGGACCTGATCGCGGAGCGCATCCGCGCGCTCGACGTGCTGGCCCCGGGCTCGTACGGCGAGTTCGCCCGCCTCTCGTCGATCCCCGACGACGCGGACACGCCCGCCGCCGCTGAGATGATCCGGCGTCTCGTCGAGGGACAGGAGGCGGTCGTGCGCACGGCGCGTGCGCTCTTCCCCGTCGTCGACGCCGCGCACGACGAGCCCACCGCCGACCTGCTCACGCAGCGCATGCAGGTGCACGAGAAGACGGCCTGGATGCTGCGGAGCCTGCTCGCCGCCTGACGCGGCGCGCCGCGTGCGATCGCGGCCGGGTCGACGTCGGCGCGGTTTGCGGGGCGGGGCGGGCGATCCGTAGGGTCTCGCCCCGATGTCGGCGGCGGATCTCTCGTGGCGCGCGCGGGGCGCGTGCAACGGCCTCGAGCCCGAGATCTTCTTCCCCGACCACGAGGACGACTGCGCGGCGGCGAAAGCCATCTGCGAGGGCTGCGGCGTGCGCGTAGCGTGTCTGGACCATGCGTTGGACGCCCGCGAGCGCCAGGGCGTGTGGGGCGGCGCGTCGGCCCGCGAGCGCCGTCGCCTGCTGCGAACGCGCCGACGCAGCGCCTAGTACCCACGAGGCCGCCGGCCGTGGCTGAGTCGGCCTCGGTCGCCGCGGTGGCTCCGACCGCGCACGCGGCGATCGACTGGGCGGCGCTCGTCGCCTCGCTGCGCGCGGGGCGCGACCTCGCGCCCGGACAGGCGTCGGATGCGATGCGGGCGATGCTCGCCGGGGGATTCGACGAGTCGGCGGTCGAGGCGATGCTCGTCGCGCTGCATGCCAAGGGCGAGCGCGGCCCCGAGCTGCGCGCGATGCTCGAGGTCGCGCTCGCGGCGTGCAGGCGCGTGCCGCTCGAGGCCGGGCTCGCCGCCCGCACCATCGACGTGGTGGGCACCGGGGGCGACCGCAGCCACTCGGTCAACGTCTCGACGATGGCGGCGCTCGTGGTGAGCGCCTGCGGCGTGCCGGTCTGCAAGCACGGCAGCCGCGCCGCCACCTCGCGCTGCGGCTCTGCGGACGTGCTCGAGGCCCTCGGCGTGCCCGTCGGCATCCCGCCCGAGGACGTGGCGCGGCGGGTCGCCTCGACGGGCTTCGGCTTCTGCCTCGCCACGGCGCACCACCCGGCGTTCGCCGCGGTGGCCCCCGTGCGCCGGCGCATCCCGACGCCCACGGTGTTCAACCTCATCGGCCCGATGGCCAACCCCGCGCCCGTCGGCGCGATGGTGCTCGGCGTGCGGGCGCCCTCGCTCGCCGAGCCGATGCTCGAGGCCCTGGAGGTGCGCGGCATGCGCCGCACCTGGGTGGTGCACGGCGAGGGCGGGCTCGACGAGGCCTCGCTCGCGGGGCCCACGACGATCGTGGCCCGCGATGGCGGCACGACGCGCACCTGGACCATCGTGCCCGAGGACGCGGGCCTCGCGCGTGCGACGCTGGACGACGTGCGCGGCGGTGACCCGGCGGACAACGCGCGGGCCGTCGAGGCGCTGTGTCGCGGAGAGCGCGGGCCCGTGCGCGACATCGTGGTGCTCAACGCCGCGATCGCGCTCGTGGTCGCCGACGCCGCCGGCGACGTGCGCGAGGGCGCGCGGATCGCGGGGGATGCGATCGACGACGGCCGCGCGGCGGCGCGTCTCGCGCGCATGCGGGAGGCCGTCGCGCCCGCGGCGACGGCAGGAGCCGCATCGTGAGCGTGCGGGGCGTGAGCGGGCGGGGCGCGGGCGGTCCGTCGGCGGACGCCTGGCTGGTGCGCGTGCCCGCGAGCTCGGCCAACCTCGGGCCCGGCTTCGACGTGCTGGGCCTCGCGCTCTCGCTCTGGTTCGACGCCGGGGTCGGGGAGGCGCCGGCCGACGCGACGGTGCCCGACGACGGGCACCCCGCGGCGGTCGCCTTCGCGCGCGGCGGCGGCACCGGGCCGCTCTGGGTGCGCACGCGCATCCCGGCGGGGCGCGGGCGCGGCTTCTCCGGCGCGGCGCGCGTCGCGGGTCTCGCGGCGGCCCTCGTGCAGCGCGGCGGCCCCGACGCGATCGCGTCGTCGCGCGCGGAGATCCACCGCCTCGCGGCGGAGCTCGAGGGCCACCCGGACAACGTCGGCGCCTCGCTGCTCGGCGGCGCGACCGCGAGCACGGCCGAGGAGGTCAGGGCGCTGCCGCTCGCGATGGCGGGGCGCATCGTGGTCTGGTACCCGCGCACCACGACCTCGACGCGCGCATCGCGCGGCGCATTGCCCGATCGGGTGGCGATCGCGGACGCCGTGGCCAACATCGCGGGCACCGCCATGCTCGTGGCGGCGCTCGCGGCGGGCGACCCCGCCGGGCTCGCGGCCGTCTCGCGCGATCGACTGCACCAGGACGCGCGGCTCTCGCGCGTGCCCGAGTCGCGAGCGGCGCTGGACGCGATGCTCGCGTCGGGCGCGTGGGGTGCGTGGCTCTCCGGCTCGGGTCCGACGGTGGCGTGCTGGTGCGACGGGGCGCGCGTCGACGACGTCGCGGCGCGGCTGCGCGCGACGGGGCCCGCGGACGCCACGACGCTGGTGCTCGACGTGGACCGACGCGGAGCGAGGGTGGAGTCGCCGACGATCGGGTCCTGACCATCCTGTGACACCCCTGTGGCACGGTGGTCGACATGGAACCCCTCGTCATCGACTGCGAGACCTGCGTCATGCGCGCGACCCGCGCGTGCGACGACTGCGTCATGAGCTACCTGTGCGACGACGGCGCGAGCGCCCCCGGCGCGATCGTGCTGGACATGGAGGAGCAGCGGCGGCTGCGGATGCTCGCCTCGGCCGGGCTGGTGCCTACGCTTCGGCACCGTGTCGCCGGGTAGGCACCTCCTCGTCACCAACGACTTCCCGCCGAAGGTCGGCGGGATCCAGCACCTGCTGTACGAGTGGTGGCGGCGCCTGCCGCCCGACCGCGTCGCCGTCCTCACGACCCCCTACGAGGGCGCGCGCGAGTGGGACGCGCGGCAGGCCTTCGAGGTGCGTCGCGTGCGCGAGGGGTGGCTGCTGCCGCACGCGGTGACCGCGCGGCGCATCCGCGAGTACGCCCGCTCGCACCGCGCCGACTTCGTCGTGCTCGACCCCGCGCTGCCGCTCGGCGCCGTCGGCCCGGGGCTCGGCATCCCGTACGCGGTCGTGCTGCACGGCGCGGAGGTCACGGTGCCCGCGCGCATCCCCGGGGCGCGCGCCGCGCTGCGACGGGTGCTCCGCGGCGCCGAGCGCGTGATCGCGTCGGGCACCTACCCGGCCGACGAGGCGCGGCGCCTCGCCGGCGACGACGCGGACGTGCGGGTCGTGTATCCGGGCGTGGACACCGCGCGGTTCCGGCCCATGGACGCCCGCGAGCGAGAGGTGGCGCGCCGCAGCCTCGGGGTGGACGCCGAGGCGGAGCTCGTGGTGGGGGTGAGTCGCCTGGTGCCGCGCAAGGGCTTCGACGTGCTGATCGCGGCCGTCGCGCGCCGGGCGCGCGCTCGGGCGCGCCTGCG
>CAXRBC010000160.1:0-8932 GCA_964228515.1 Ilumatobacteraceae bacterium | reverse complement strand
CCCTCGGACCCACGGCGCAGCCGAGCGTGTGGGAGTTGCCGAGCCTCGACCTGCTGGCGCTCACGGCCAACCGCAAGGCCGACGAGGAGGCCGTCGCCGAGCGCGGCGAGCAGCTCGTCGCGGCGCTCGCGGCGCACGGCGTCGACACCGAGCTCGTGGGCTACACCCGCGGCCCGACGGTCACGCGCTACGAGCTCGCCCTCGGCGAGGGGGTCAAGGTCGCACGCGTCACGTCGCTCTCGCGCGACATCGCGTACACGATGGCCGCCACCGACGTGCGCATCCTCGCGCCGATCCCCGGCCGCAGCGCGATCGGCATCGAGGTGCCCAACGAGGCGCGCGAGCTCGTGTCGCTGGGCGACCTGCTCGTCTCGCCGGACGCGCGCACCGCCGCGCACCCGCTCGACGTGGCGATCGGCAAGGACATCGCGGGCCGCCCCGTGTTCCTCAACGTCGCGAGCACGCCGCACCTGCTCATCGCGGGCGCGACCGGCGCGGGCAAGTCGAGCGTGCTCAACTGCATGATCACCTCGATCCTGATGCGCGCCACGCCGGAGCAGGTGCGCCTGATCCTCATCGACCCCAAGCAGGTGGAGATGTCGCAGTACGCGCACCTGCCGCACCTGCTCACCGCGCCGGTGACCAACCCCAAGAAGGCCGCGCACGCCCTGGGCTGGGCGGTCAAGGAGATGGAGCGTCGCTACGACGTGCTCGTCGAGGCGGGCTTGCGCGACGTCGTGGTCTACAACGCGGCGTGGGACCGCGGCGAACTGCAGGGTGACGAGTCCCCGCGGCCCGACGCCGTCTTCGAGCGCCTGCCCTACGTGGTGGTGGTCGTCGACGAGCTCAACGACCTGATGATGGTGGCGGCGCGCGACGTGGAGGACTGCATCACGCGCATCGCGCAGAAGGCCCGCGCGGTCGGCATCCACCTGATCGTCGCGACGCAGCGCCCGAGCGTCAACGTGATCACGGGCGTGATCAAGGCCAACATCCCGGCGCGCATGGCCTTCGCCGTCTCGAGCCTCACCGACAGTCGCGTGATCCTCGACCAGCCCGGCGCGGAGAAACTCGTGGGCCGCGGCGACATGCTCATGCTCCCGGGCAACACCAACGTCGCGCAGCGCGTGCAGTCGGCGTGGGTCGGCGAGGGCGAGGTGCGCAAGGTCGTGGCGCAGTGGCGGCGCCAGGCCCCCGAGGTCGCGTACGTCTCGGGCATCGACGGCGAGGCGCCGGAGGGCGCGGTGGGCCTCCCGGGGGGCGGGACCGGCGACGAGGACGACGACGACCTGCTGCGCCAGGCCATGGAGCTCGTGGTGCGCACCGGCCTCGGCTCCACGTCGATGCTGCAGCGCAAGCTCAAGGTCGGGTTCGCCCGCGCGGGTCGCCTCATGGACCTGCTCGAGCAGCGCGGCGTGGTCGGCCCGAGCGAGGGATCCCGGGCGCGCGACGTGCTCATGACGGTGGAGGAGCTCGAGGCACTGCAGCGCGCGAGCTGACGTGGTGGGCTCGGTGGGCGGCGCGACCGGCGCGCCGAGGACCTACTACCTCGAGACGCTCGGCTGCCCCAAGAACGACGTCGACTCGGCCAAGCTCGAGGGCACGCTCGCGGCCGACGGCCTCGCGCCGACCGGGGACGCGGCGTCGGCCGACGGGGTGGTGGTGAACACGTGTGCCTTCATCGAGGAGGCGCGCCGCGAGTCGATCGACACGGTGCTCGCGCTGCACCGCGCGCGCAAGCCCGGCAGTCGTCTGGTCGTCACGGGATGCATGGCCGAGCGCTACGGCGCCGAGCTGCGCGAGAGCCTGCCCGAGGCGGACCAGATCGCGGGCTTCGGCGTCGCGATCGACGTGGGTGGCGCAGTGGGCGGCGCCCCGAGCACCACGGCCGTGAAGATCGGGCGCAAGCCCGCCCTCGTCGTCGCGGCGGAGACCGTGCCGTCCTTCGACCTGCTCAACCTGCCGCGTCCCGCGTCGCCGCGCCCGTGGGCGTACGTGAAAATCGCGGAGGGCTGCGACCGCACCTGCGGATTCTGCGCCATCCCGACGTTCCGGGGACCGCAGCGCAGCCGCGACGTCGCCTCGATCCTGGCCGAGGTCGAGGCCCTCGAGGCCCGCGAGATCGTGCTCGTCGCGCAGGACCTCGCGAGCTACGGCAAGGACCGCCCGGGCGAGCTCGGCGCCGGCTCGATCGTCCCGCTCGTGCGCGCGGTCGCCGCGCGCGTGCCGCGCACGAGGCTGCTGTACCTCTACCCGAGCGACCTGTCGGACGCACTGATCGACGCGATCTGCGCCACCGGCGTGCCGTACTTCGACCTGTCGCTGCAGCACGTCTCGCGCGAGCACCTGCGGCGCATGCGGCGGTGGGGCGACGGCGCCCGCTTCCTCGCGCGCATCGACGACATCCGCCGCCGCGAGCCGACCGCCGCGTTTCGCAGCAACTTCATCGTCGGCTACCCCGGGGAGACCGAGGAGGACCACGACGAGCTGTTGGCCTTCGTCGATACCGCCCAGCTCGACTGGTGCGGATTCTTCGCGTTCAGCCCCGAGGAGGGCACGCACGCGGCCGGACTCCCGGGGCGCGTCCCCGAGTCGCTCGCCGCCGAGCGGCTCGCGGAGCTGCGCGAGATGCAGGACGCGATCACCGCTCGCCGCCGCGACGACCTGATCGGGTCCGTCGTCGAGGTGCTCGTGGACGAGCCCGGGGTGGGCCGCGGCCACCGCGAGGCGCCCGAGATCGACGGCGTCGTGCACGTGCCCGAGGCGCTCGACGCGGGTACCTTCGAGCACGTGCGGATCGTGGACGCCCTCGGTCCGGACCTCGTGGCGGAGGGGGCGCGCCGTGGCGGTTGACCCGAGCGCACTCGTGACGTGGGCCAACGGCGTGACCGTCGGCCGCATGCTCGTGTCGCCGATCCTCTTCGTCGTGATCCCCGGCGACGCGCGCGGGTCGTGGCTCGCGGCGTGGCTGTGGTTCTTCCTCTGCTGGAGCGACGTGCTCGACGGCTACCTCGCGCGGCGCCACGGCGCGACGACGCTCGGGGCCTTCCTCGACCCGCTCTCGGACAAGGTGCTGGTGCTCGGCGCCATGTTCACCCTCGTGCAGCGCGACGTCTTCCCCGCGTGGCCCGTGATCGTCATCGCGGTCCGGGAGGTGGCGGTGCAGGTGTACCGCGTCGTGGTCGGGGCACGCGGCGTGTCGGTGCCGGCGAGCCGCACGGCCAAGGTCAAGACGCTGGCGCAGCAGTGCTCCGTGGGATTCGCACTCGCGCCCTTCAGCGCCGCCGACGCGACCTGGACGTGGGGCTGGCTGCTCGGGCTGTCGGTCGCGCTCACGATCGCGAGCGGGCTGCAGTACGCCGTGCGCGCCCTGCGGCCGCGCCGCGCGGCGGCCTGAGCGGATGCGCTGCAGCGTCCTCGCCGTCGGCACCGAGCTCCTGCTCGGCCAGATCGTCGACACCAATTCGGCGTGGCTCGGCGAGCACCTCGCCGCCGCCGGCATCGACTCGCTGGTGCAGGTCAAGGTGGGGGACAACCAGGGGCGCATCGCCGCCACCCTGCGCGGCATGCTCGCGGAGGCCGACGCCGTCATCGTCTGCGGTGGGTTGGGACCCACGCACGACGACGTGACCCGCGAGGCGATCGCCGAGGTGATGGGCGTCGAGCTCGAGACCCGCGACGACATCGCGCTCGCGATCGAGGAGATGTTCACCTCGCGCGGGCGTCGCATGCCGGCCAACAACCTGCGCCAGGCCATGGTGCCGCGCGGTGCCGACGTGATCCCCCAGCGGCGCGGCACGGCGCCGGGCCTCGTCTGCCCGGTGACCGTGGCCGGCGCGGCGCGCGTCGTCTACGCGGTGCCCGGCGTGCCCGCCGAGATGACCGAGATGTTCGACCGCGCGATCCTGCCCGACCTCCTGCGCCGCAGCGGCGAGGCCGCGGTGATCGCGAGCCGCGTGCTGCGCACCTGGGGTGAGAGCGAGAGTGGGCTCAACGAGCGCCTCGCGGCGCTGATCGCCGAGCTGGACCGCGCGGGCAATCCGACGCTGGCGTTCCTGGCGAGCGGCTGGGAGGGCCTCAAGGTCCGCCTCACGGCCAAGGCCGCGACCCGCGAGGCCGCGACGGCCCTGCTCGACGAGTGGGACGCTCGCGTTCGCGCGGTCGTGGGGGAGCACGTCTTCGGCGTGGACGGCGAGACCATGGAGTCGATCGTGCTCGGGCTGCTCCGCGATCGCGGCCTCACGCTCGGCGTCGCCGAGTCGGTCACCGGAGGGCTGGTGACGGGGCGCCTCACCGCGGGGCCCGGCGCGAGCGACGTGCTGCGGGGCGGCGTGGTCTCGTACGCGAGCGAGGTCAAGCACGGGCTGCTCGGCGTGCCCGCGGGGCCGGTCGTGAGCGAGGCCGCTGCGATCGCGATGGCCGAGGGCGTGCGCCGCACGGTCGGTGCCGACGTGGGGCTCGCGCTGACCGGCGTCGCCGGCCCCGCCGAGCAGGAGGGTCAGCCGGTCGGCACCCTGTGCGTCGGCGTCGCGCTGCCGGGCGGGCGCACGGCGTCGCGTCGCCTGCAGTTCGGCCCCGGGCGCGAGACGATGCGCCAGCTCTGCGTGATCACCGCGCTCGACGCGCTGCGACGCGAACTGCTCGCGGGCTGACGCCCGCCCGCGGCGGGTCCGCGCGGCGCGGACGTCCCGACATGCGGAGCGGCCCGGGCCTCTCGGCCCGGGCCTCCCTTCGGCTCGACGGTCGTCGAGCGGCGTCACGTGGCGCGCATCGCGCGCCGAGACGGATCAGGCCGCGCGGTACCCCTCGGCCTCGGAGCGCGCCATGGCGATGCCGAGGATGAGGAGGCCGTAGCCCGGCTTCGCGAGCACGTCCGCGATCGTGTAGCCGACCTGGATGGCCGTCGTCGCGTCGGTGCCGCTGAGCCCGAGCGCGTCGGACAGCCAGCTGCTCTCGTCGCCCAGGATGTAGGCGATCGGGTACACGCCCCAGGTGAAGAGGAGCAGGTACCGCAGGTTGTTGAGCTTGGTGCCGACGGCGCCGGTCTGCGACTTGAGCGCCTTGCCGACCTCGCCACCCCAGAGGTCCCAGAGGATGTAGAGCATGAAGATGCTCGAGATGATCCCCCAGATGGTCCGGGTGCTGGAGCCCGCCTCCGCCGTCTCGCCCGGGTAGCCCGTGGCGATCATGAGGAGCGCGGCGATGACGAGGCGATTGCGGACGCCCGCCACCTTGTCCTTCGCGATGCCGGCGACGACGACGAGCTCGGCCACGAGCAGCGGCACGGTGAGGAGCCAGTCCGCGTAGCGGTAGCCCTCGTTCCAGTCGCTCGACCCGAGATTGCCGAACATCCGCCAGTAGTGGTAGGCGGCGATGCCGCAGATCATGGCCGACATGGTGACGGCGCTGCGGTACGCGGGGGCCACGCGGCTGCGGGATACGAGGTAGAACACGAACGAGATCGCCATCGTCGCGACGGCGAAGCTGAACGCGTTGTACACCAGCATTCCCTGGCCGCCGGAGAGGCCCAGTGCGGTGATGTCCATTGCTTGACTGACTCCTTCTGTCGTGCGGGCCGCCGATCGGCGCCCCGCGGATCGTGCGGCGCGTCGGGAGACGCACCGCGTGAGGCGACGCGCACGAACCCGCGCGCCGGGCACGGTCGGGGGACCGCGCCGAGATCCATGGTTGCCGACCGCGGCCGAGCGGGTCGGGATCGTCCCCGTTACGATTTCGTGACGGTTGGGGTCCGGGCCCCGACGGATGCGAGGCTTCGCGGGACATGTCGATGACGGCAAAAAGTCAAGGTGCGCCGGCGCGCCGACGCACCTCCGATCGGCAGGTCGTGGTGCTGCGCGACGGGGCGCGCACGACCAAGCCCGACGCGGTCGTCACCGAGGAGCCGATGGAGATCCGCGCCGAGGGGCCGGGCCAGGAGGCCCGCACGATCGCGGTCACCATGCGCACGCCGGGGCACGACTTCGAGCTGGCCGTCGGGTTCCTCGCCACCGAGGGCATGGTCGGGCCGCGAGGCGTCGCGACGGTGCGCTACTGCGAGGCGGTGCGGGGCGAGGAGCAGCGGTACAACGTCGTGACCGTGACGCTCGCCGACCGGTTCGACGAGGCGCTCTCGCGTCGCGCGATGGTGACGTCGGCGAGCTGCGGCATCTGCGGCACGGAGTCCATCGACCGCCTCGAGCGCGAGGTCGCGGCGGCCGACCCCGCGGACGGCCCGTGGTTCGACGCCGCGCTGGTGCGTGGCATGCCCGCGATCGTGCGGGGCTCGCAGCCGACCTTCGACCGCACCGGCGGGCTGCACGCGGCGGGTCTGGTCGATGCGACGGGGACCGCGTGGTGCGTGCGGGAGGACGTGGGGCGGCACAACGCGGTGGACAAGGTCGTCGGGCGGGCGGTGCTGGACGGCCGCATCCCGCTCGTGTCGCACGCCCTCGTCGTGAGCGGTCGGGTGTCGTACGAGATCGTGCAGAAGGCGGCGATGGCCGGCGTGCGCGTCCTCGCCGCCGTCGGCGCGCCGAGCAGCCTCGCCCTCGAGACCGCGGACCGGCTGGGGATGACCGTCGTGGGGTTCGTCCGGGACGGCGCGGCCAACGTCTACACGCACCCGGGGCGCGTGAGAGGCTGAGGGCGTCGTACCAGGCCCCCGTAGCTCAGAGGACAGAGCAGCGGACTTCTAATCCGTTGGCCGGAGGTTCGAATCCTCCCGGGGGCGCCAGCGGCCCGCGCTCCCGCCCGCCCGGCGACCCGGCCACGCCGTATCATTCATCGGCTCCCGGGGCACGTGCTCCCCGAGCCCGACCACCAGCAGCGAAGGAGCGGCGGCGCGCGTGAAGAAGTTCCGGATCAAGAAGGGTGACACGGTCATCTACCCCCAGCACGGGGCGTGCATCGTCCAGCAGATCAAGCGCATGAAGGCGTTCGGGACGATCAAGGAGTACCTCATCCTCAAGACGGTCATCCACGACATGACCCTGTCCGTGCCGACCGAGATGATCGACAAGGTCGGGGTGCGCCCTCCCGTGTCGCGCAGCGAGCTCGACGACCTCGTGGCCGTGCTGGCCAAGGCCGACCCGCGCGTGCCGGCCAACTGGTCGCGGCGCTTCAAGAACCACCAGGAGAAGCTGAAGAGCGGCGACGTGTACCAGGTCGCCGAGGTCGTGCGCAATCTCGCGGTGCGCGACCGGCAGTCGGCGCTGTCCGCGGCCGAGAAGACGATGTACGACCGCGCGAGGATCAACCTGATCTCCGAGATCGCGCCGGCACTGCGCGTGACGACCGAGAAGGCCGAGGAGTTCCTCGACCAGGCGCTCGAGAAGGGCGTGCTCCAAGGGGAGCAGCCGGTCGCGCGGCCCGCGCGCCGCTCGACGCCGAAGGCGCTCGACAAGCCCGACGTCGCGCTGACGTCGCCGTCGCGCCCGTCGCGACCGCGCCCGGCGTCGAAGAAGAAGCCCGCGACACCGGCCGCATCGTCGGGCAAGTCGTCCGGCAAGACGCCGGCCAAGTCGTCCGGTAAGTCGTCGGCCCAGGCGTCCGGCTCGGCGTCGGCCAAGGCGCCCGCCGCACCCGCCCGCGGCTGAGTCGGGGCCGGCCGTGCGCGTCGGGTTCTGCGGGCTCGGCGTGATGGGCGGCCCGATGGCGGGTCATCTCGCCGCGCGCGGGCACGCGGTCACGGTCCACAATCGCACGGCGGCGAAGGCCGAGGCCTGGCTCGCGGCGCACGCGGGCGGCGGGCACGCCGTCGCGCCCACGCCGCGAGCGGCCGCCGAGGCCAGCGAGGTCGTGATGCTCTGCGTGGGCAACGACGACGACGTGCGCGCCGTCGTGCTCGCCGACGACGGCATCCTCGCGGGCATGCGCGAGGGCGGACTGATCGTCGACCACACCACCGCGAGCGCGACCGTCGCGCGCGAGCTCGCCGCGGCATGTGCGGCCCGCGACGTCGGCTTCGTCGACGCGCCCGTGTCGGGGGGTCAGGCGGGCGCGGAGAAGGGCCAGCTCACGGTGATGTGCGGCTGCGACGACGAGGCGACGTACGCGCGCGCCGAGGCCGTGATCGCCGCGTACGCCAAGGCGTGCATGCGCATGGGGGGCGCGGGATCGGGGCAGCTCACCAAGATGGTCAATCAGATCTGTATCGCGGGCATCGCCCAGGGCCTGTCGGAGGCCCTCGACTTCGCGGTGCGCGCGGGGCTCGACGCCGACCGCGTGGTGGAGGTCATCTCCAAGGGCGCGGCGCAGTCCTGGCAGATGGACAACCGTGCGCGCACGATGGTGCGGGGGCAGTTCGACTTCGGCTTCGCCGTCGAGTGGATGCGCAAGGACCTCGGCATCTGCTTCGACGAGGCGGCGCGCAACGGGTCCGACCTCTCGGTGACGCGCATCATCGACGGGCTCTACGCGAAGGTCGTCGAGCGCGGCGGCCGCCGCTGGGACACGAGCAGCCTGATCTCGCTCCTGCAGGACCCTCCCGCGCCCCGCTGACCCGATGAAGTCGACGTTGCCTCGGATCCGCGAGGTCCAGGGGCTTCGTGGGCTCGCGATCGCACTCGTCGTCCTCTACCACGGTGGGTTTGTGTTAAGTGGTGGTTTCGTCGGCGTCGACGTCTTCTTCGTCGTCTCCGGCTTCGTCATCGGCCGTTTGCTCTGGGCAGAGATTCTCGACGGGGGCCGCGTCAGCTGGGCGACCTTCTATCGACGGCGCGCGTGGCGTCTGCTGCCGCTGTATTCGTTCGCGATGATCGTCGTCGTGCTATGGGACTATGTCGAGCGCGGCTCGGCGTCGGTCGGCGATTTGCGCGCGGTCTTGCGCCCCGCGACCTACTTCGCCACCAACTGGTACTTCTTCCTTGACGGCTCATACGTCGACCTCGATGGCCACCCGCTGCGCCACCTTTGGTCACTCGCCGTAGAGGAG
>CAXRBC010000159.1:0-4494 GCA_964228515.1 Ilumatobacteraceae bacterium | reverse complement strand
CGACGAGCTGGACGTGCTCGACGTCGCGTCGTCGTCGAGTCGGATCGCGCGGTCGGGCTCGACGAGCGCGACGTCGCGGTCCTTCTTGAGGCGTGCGACGTCGGCGGAGTCGAGCTCGGCGACGAAGCCGTCAACGGCCTCGCGATACACCTCGCTCACCGCATTGCCGAGGCGGGCCTCCTTGGCGACCATCGCGGCGAGATCCGAGCCCTCGCGCAGCACGACGATGTGGTCGACCGCGGGAGCGAGCGCCACCGCGGGCGCCGCCGCGGGTCGCGCGGGCAGGGGCACGACGACGACCGCCAACGATGCGGCGGCGAGGATCGTGACCCGGCGGGGAGGTCGCATGCCCAGACCAAGAACGGTACCGACGGGGTGTGCCACGGCACACGGGGACGCGTGCTCGCCGCGCGGATGCGCCGCCGCGGCGGGACACGCGTCATGAGGTCGCGGATCGCGGCGCACGCGCCTCGCGCGGCGGGGACCACGCCGGGCAAGGGGCGCGCGCGACGCGCGCGCCGTTAGCGTGATCAAGATGTCCGAGGAGCTGCACGGCGAGTACGCCGCACGCGCGCAGGACGCGTACAAGATCTACGGCAGCGGCGAGGGCGAGGTCCGCGCGCTCGACGGGGTGACCGTCGGGTTCGAGCGCGGGCGCTTCAGCGCCATCATGGGCCCGAGCGGCTCGGGCAAGTCGACGCTCATGCACTGCCTCGCGGGGCTCGACTCGCTCACGTCGGGCAGCGTCTGGATCGGCGACGTGGATCTCTCGACCCTGGGGGACGCGGCGCTCACGCGCCTGCGCCGCGAGCAGGTGGGCTTCATCTTCCAGGCCTTCAACCTGATCCCGACGCTGAGCGCGCGGGAGAACATCGTGCTGCCGCTGTCGCTCGGCGGCTCGCGCGGCGACGAGGCGTGGATCGATCGCGTGATCGACACGATCGGCCTGCGAGACCGACTCGGGCACCGCCCGAGCGAGCTGTCAGGCGGCCAGCAGCAGCGCGTCGCGGTGGCGCGGGCACTCGCGAGCAAGCCGCGCATCATCTTCGCCGACGAGCCGACGGGCAACCTCGACTCGCGCACCGGCGGCGAGGTGCTGCGCTTCATGCGGCGCGCCGTCACCGAGCTCGGCCAGACGATCGTGATGGTCACCCACGACGCGGTGGCCGCGAGCCACGCGGACCGCATCGTCTTCCTGGCCGACGGCCGGATCGCCGGAGAGATGCACCAGCCGACGCCGGAGAAGGTGCTCGACCAGCTCAAGCACCTCGGCGACTAGGCGACCCGCGTGCTGCGGCTCTCGCTGCGCATGACGCTGGCCCGCTGGGGCCGCCTCGTGCTCACGTCGCTCGCGGTGATCCTCGGCACGGCGTTCCTCTCGGGCACGTTCATCTTCCGCGACACGATCAACAGGACGTTCGACGAGCTCTTCGCCGACGTCTTCCGCGACGTCGACGCCTACGTGCGGTCCACGTCGTTCGTCGAGACGCGCTTCGGCGGCGAGCAGCGCGGCCCGACGCCGGTGTCGGTGCTCGCGGCCGTGCGCGCGGTGCCCGGCGTGGCGTCGGCGACCGGCGACATGCAGGCCTTCGCGCGCGTGATCGGCAAGGACGGCGAGCCGCTCGGCAGCGACGGCAACGGCCCGCCCACCTTCGGCGGCATCGCCACCGACGAGGTGGCGGGGCTGTGGAACGTCGAGTCGGGGCGCCTCCCCGCGGGCCCGACCGAGGTGATGCTCGATCGCGCCACGGCGGAGGCCGGCGGCTGCGCCGTCGGCGACACCGTGCGCGTGACCGCGGCGTCGGGCGGCCGTGAGTTCACCCTCGTCGGCGTCGCCAACTACGGCGACATCGCCTCCCCGGGCGGCGCGACCTTCGCGCTCTTCGACCAGGAGACCGCCTCGGAGTTCCTGCTGCGGCCGGGCTTCGTGGACGCGATCCTCGTGCAGGGCGACGGGTCGGTCTCCGACGAGGACCTCGCGGCCCGCATCGACGCCGCGCTGCCCGCGGACGCGAGGCTCGAGACCCTCACCGGGGCCGAGATCACGGCGGAGGTGCAGGGTCAGATCAAGGACGTGCTGTCGATCTTCACCACGTTCCTCGTCGCGTTCTCCTACATCGCGCTCGGCATCGGGACCTTCGTCATCTACAACGTCTTCTCCATCTCGGCGGCCCAGCGCATGCGCGAGAGCGCCCTGCTGCGGGCGATCGGGGCGAGCCGCCGCCAAGTGGTGGGGCTGCTGCTCGGCGAGTCGGTGGTGGTCGGGGCGGTCGGCTCCGGGCTCGGCTTCGGGCTCGGCATCCTCCTGTCGCGCGGGCTCGCCGCCGTGCTGACGGCGACGGGCTTCGAGATCCCCTCACGCGGGCTCGCGATCGGGCTCGGTGCGTTCGTCGTCACGTTCGTCACCGGGCTGGTCGTGACCGTGCTCTCTGCGCTGCTGCCCGCCCGCCGCGCCGGCCGCGTGCCCCCGCTCGCCGCGCTCCGCGACACCGCGATCGAGACCGTCACGGGATCGGGCCGGCGAGTCGCGATCGGGGCCGTGATCATCGCCGCGGGCGCGGGCGGTCTCGTCGCCGCGGCCAACGATGCACCCGTCGCGGTGCTCGGCCTCGGCATCCTCGGCGTCTTCGCCGGCATCCTCGTACTCGGGCCGGTCATCTCGCGGCCCGTGGCGCTCGCGCTCGGGCGGCCCGTAGCGCGCCTGCGCGGCGTGACCGGCGCGATGGCGAGGCAGAACGCGGCACGCAACCCCAAGCGCACCGCCCGCACCGCCTCGCCCGTGCTCATCGGCGTCGCGCTTGTCACCGCCTTCACCGCGCTCGCGGCGAGCATCCGCACCGAGATCCGCGACACCTTCGGCGCGGCCTTCCGCGGGGACCTCGCGCTGTCCGTGGAGTCGCAGGGCTTCGGGGGCATCCCGCTCTCGGTCACCGACGAGATCAAGGCACTGCCGCAGGTCGCGAGGGCCACGGGCGTGGGATTCGTCGCGCTGCGGGTGGGCGAGGAGTCGCGCTTCGCGGTGGTCGTCGACCCGACCACGATCTCGGGCCTGTATGACCTCGGCGTCGTGGAGGGCGACCAGGCGTCGCTCTCTGCCACGGGCGTCTTCGTCGCGCGCGACAAGGCGACGGAGCTGGGCCTCGGCGTCGGCGATCCGCTCCCGATCGCGACGCAGGATGGTCGCGCGGTCGACGGCCGCGTCGAGGGGATCTTCGACTCCGACTCCGTGTTCTCCAACTACGTGGTGAGCCGCGAGCTCTTCGCCGGCTCGACCACCCCCGTCTTCGACAACTTCGTCTACATCCGCGTCGCCGACGGCACGACGCCCGACGAGGCCAAGGCCGCGGTCGCGGCCGTGAGCAGCGGCGTCGGCATCGGCACCCTGCAGACCAAGGACGAGTTCATCGAGGCCCAGTCCGACTCGGTCAACCAGCTGCTCGCGCTGATCTACGCCCTGCTCGGGCTCAGCATCATCATCGCGATCGTCGGCATCGTGATCACCCTCCTGCTCTCCGTGCTCGAGCGGCGCCGCGAGATCGGCCTGCTGCGCGCCGTCGGCATGACGAGGTCGCAGGTGCGCACCTCCGTGCGCTGGGAGAGCGTGATCACGTCGTTGTTCGGGGCCGTGACGGGGGTGGTGCTCGGCATCGGCATGGGCGTCGTGATCGTGGCGACGCTGAGCGACTCGGGCGTCTCGGGCTTCACCCTGCCGGTCGTGGCGACGGGCTGGATCCTGGTCGTGGCCTTCCTCGCGGGCGTGGCCGCCGCGGTCTACCCCGCGTGGCGCGCCACACGGGTCGACGTCATCGCGGCGATCTCGACGACGTAGCCCGCGCGGCGCGCACGTCGTCGAGCCAGCGTCGCTCGGCGGGGTGCACGGGCTCGCCCTCCGCGGTCTGCGGCGCGCGCACGCGCAGGTCGGAGTGGCGCGTCTGGCAGCCCTCGCACCAGTAGAGGACGCGATTGGCCTCGCCGTGGTGCGTGACGCGCACGAGCGCGTGGCATCGCGGGCACGGCCGGCCGTGACGCCCGTACACGGCCATGCCGCCCGGCACGCCCGGCGCGGTGACGCGACCCGGGCCGTCGAGGTTGGCCCGCAGCATGCCCGCCGCGATACCGACGAGCTCGCGGCACTCGGCGCGCGAGAGCGCGCCGACGTGGGCCCACGGATGGAGCTCGCACGCCCAGAGCACCTCGCAGCGATAGACGTTGCCCACGCCGCACGCCACGCGCTGGTCGAGCAGCACCTCGGCGATCGTCGCGTCGGGGTCCTCGTAGTCGCACATGCGTCGCACGGCCTCGTCGAGATCCGCGTCCGCCGTGCAGAGGTCGGGGCCGAGCCGGCCGAGGATCGGGTGGCGACGCGGGTCGAAGTCGCGGTGCGTCTCGACGACGGGCGCGGAGAAGCAGACCGCGACCCAGTCGCCGACCTCGATCACGACGCGAGCGCGCGACGCGGCCTTGCGCCACTGCTCGCCGTGCCGGTACAGGTGC
>CAXRBC010000158.1:0-2320 GCA_964228515.1 Ilumatobacteraceae bacterium | reverse complement strand
GACCCCGTGCTCGCCGCGGTCGTCGACACGGTGCGCCGGTTCGACATCCCGGCCGGGTGCTTCCGCCGCTTCCTGCGCAGCATGACGATGGACCTCACCGTGGAGCGCTACGAGACGTGGCCCGACCTCCTCGACTACATGGACGGCTCCGCGGCCGTCATCGGGGAGATGATGCTGCCGATCCTCGGAACCTCGTCCCCCCGGGCGTGGGGCCACGCCCGCGACCTCGGCAACGCCTTCCAGCTCACCAACTTCCTGCGCGACGTGGCGGAGGACCTCGACCGCGGCCGCGTGTACCTGCCGCAGGAGGACGTGCGACGCTTCGACGTCGACCTCTCGCGGCGCGAGTGCACGCCCGGCGTCGTCGCCCTGATGCGATTCGAGATCGCGCGGTGTCGGGAGCTCTACGCCTCGGCCGACGAGGGGATCGCGATGCTCCCGCCCCGGTCCGCGCGGTGCATCCGCGCTGCTCGGCTGCTCTACTCGGGCATCCTCGGACGCATCGAGGCCCAGGGTCACGACGTGTTCTCCCGACGCGCGACCGTCCCGACGTGGCGCAAGGCGCTCACGGTGGGCCGCCTGGCCCTGCCGCTGCCGGCGTGAGCGCCGCCCGCGCGCAGGACGCGCCCCGCCCGGGCCGCCGCTCGACGCCGATCGCGGCCGTGGTGCTCGCCGTCGTCGCGGCCGTCGCCACTCCGCTCAACGAGCGCGGCGGCGACGCGCGGGCCGTGCTGGCATGGGGCGTCATCGGCGGGCTCGCCGTGCTCACCACCTCGATCGCCGCACGCCGCCACGGCCGCGTGCGCGTCGGCGTCGCACTTGCCGCCACGCTGGCCGGCACCTGGCTGCTCGAGCGCGCGGCGTCGCGCACTGGCGTGCCGTTCGGCGACTACGCCTACTCCGACGCCCTCGGCGCGCTCGTCGACGGCGTGCCGGCGATCGTGCCGCTCGCGTGGTGGGCGATGGCGCTCCCCGCGCGCGACGCGGGTGCCGCGGTCGCCGCGCGGGTCGTCCCCTCGTCGCCGCTCGCGGTCCGGGCGGGGCGCATCGTCGCGGGCGCGGCGGCGCTCACCGCGTGGGACGCGTTCCTCGACCCGCAGATGGTCGGCGAGGGGTACTGGACGTGGGCGGGCGGCGGCGCGTACCGCGACGTGCCGCTCGGCAACTACGTCGGATGGTTCCTCACCGGGATCGTGCTGATGGCCGCCTACGAGGCGCTGCTTCCGCCGCGCGGCGGCCCGAGCCGTGCCCTCGTCGCGCAGTATGCGGCGGTCGCGGCGTTCCAGACCGTCGGCTTCGCGGTGTTCTTCGACGACGCGCTCGTCGCCGCGGTCGGTGGCGTCGCGATGGGCTCGATCTCGATAGCCGCGGCCGTCGGTCTCGCGCGCCGGCGCCGCGCGGCCTGACGGGGGCCGCGGTGCGACGCCCGCCTCGCGCGCGTGGTGCGCGCCCCCGCTCCGCCGCCGTCGTCGGTGGGGGCGTCGGCGGCCTGTGCACCGCGATCCGCCTGCGCGCGGCGGGCCTCGAGGTCGACGTCTTCGAGCGCAACGAGACCTTCGGCGGCAAGGTGGCCGTCTACGCGCGCGACGGCTGGACGTTCGACGTCGGGCCGTCGCTCGTCACCTGGCCCGAGGTGCTCGACGACACGCTGCGCGCCGCGGGCACGAGCCTCGCGGCCGAGGTGCGCCTGGAGCGCCTCGCCTCCCCGTTCCGCTACTTCTGGCCCGACGCCTCGACGCTCGCGACGCACGACGATCCGATGCTCACCGCGTCGTCCTTCGACGGGCTCGTGCCAGGCGCGGGCGACGAGTACCTGCGACTGCTCGCGAGGGCGCGTCGCACCTGGGCCGTGGCCGAGCGCACCTTCCTCGCCGGCCCGATGTCGGGCCCGGTCTCGCTCGCCCGGCGCCTCGGCTCGCCCCGCGACCTCGTCGACGTCGACGCGGCGCGCACGCTGGGGCGGCTGGCCGACGCGTCCTTCCGCGACCCGCGCATGCGCCAGTGGCTCGGTCGCTACGCGACCTACAGCGGCTCCTCGCCCTGGCGCGCCCCGGCCACGCTCGCCTGCATCGTCGCGCTCGAGGCGGATCGCGGAGCGTGGCACCCGATCGGCGGGCTCGGCGCACTGCGCGACGCCCTCGTCGCGGTCGCCCGCCGCGCCGGAGTGCGGCTCCATGCGGGCGCCGACGTCGCGCGCATCGCGGTGCGGGGCGGGCGCGCCGTGGTCGTCGAGCTGGCCGACGGCACGGCGCCCGCAGCCGACGCGGCGGTGGCCAATGCCGACGCCGCGCACCTCGCCGCAGACCTGCTCGCGGGCGTG
>CAXRBC010000157.1:0-4724 GCA_964228515.1 Ilumatobacteraceae bacterium | reverse complement strand
GAGCGCATGCAGTCGCTGGACCTGGAGGTGGCCACCGAGTTCCTCCTCATCGCCGCGACGCTGTTGGAGTTCAAGGCCCGCCGCCTGCTCCCCGGGCGGGACGGGGTCGACCTCGACGAGGAGCTCGCCCTGTGGGAGGAGCGCGACCTGCTGCTCGCGAGGCTGCTGGACTGCAAGACGTTCAAGGACGTGGCCGCGGCGTTCCAGGACCTCGTGGACGTCGCCGACCGCAGCTACCCCCGCGCGGCGGGTCCGGACGAGCGCTTCGCCGAGCTGATGCCCGATCTGCTGGAGGGCGTCACGCTGCGGCGCCTGCAGCGCGCCTACCAGCGCGCGACGGCGCCCAAGCCACCCACGGTGATCGCCTTCGAGCACGTCGCGCCGATCCGCGCGAGCGTGGCCGACGCGCTGGTCGAGGTCTCGGAGTACCTGCGGGTCCACGGCACCGCGACGTTCCGACAGATCGCGGCCGGGATCGCCGATCGGATCCAGGTGGTCGTGCGCTTCCTCGCGCTGCTGGAGCTCTTCAAGCAGGGGCGCGTCGATCTCGACCAGGCCGAGCGCTTCGGCGAGATCCACGTGCGGTGGACCAACGAGTCGTGGGACGACGAGACGCAGGCCGCCTCGGTCGGGGCGATGGAGGTGGACGACTATGACGGATGAGTCGATGGGGCGGGATCCGTCGGGCGACGACGCGTCGGCGGACGCGGGCTCCGGCCACGACGTCACGACGGTGCGGGCGCTCGAGGCGATCCTCACGGTCGCGGTGGAGCCGGTGGCGGTGCCGCTGCTCGCACAGCTCCTCGAGCTGCCCGCGGCGACGGTGCAGGAGCTCTGCGAGCGACTGTCGCACGCATACGACGAGGCGGGCCACGGGTTCCAGCTGGTCCACGTCGCGGGAGGGTGGCGACTGCAGTCGCACCCCGACCTGGCGCCCTACGTCGAGCGCTTCGTGCTCGACGGGCAGCACGCGCGCGTCTCGGCGGCCGCGCTCGAGACGCTCGCGATCATCGCGTACAAGCAGCCGATCTCGCGCTCGCAGATCGCCGCGATCCGCGGCGTGGATCCCGAGGCCGTGATGCGCACGCTCCAGTCGCGCGGCTACATCACCGAGGTCGCGCGCGACGACGGACCCGGCCAGGCGGTGCTCTACGGGACGACGCCGCTCTTCATGGAGCGACTCGGCATCGCGTCGCTGCAGGACCTCCCGCCGATCCAGGACTTCGTGCCCGACGCGGGCGTCGTCGAGGCGCTCGAGCGCACGCTGCGCGTGGTGCCGGACGTGCCGACGGGCGACGACGGCGCGCCCGACCTCGACGCATCCGACGACTGACGCCCCGCGGGGCCGACGCGGGGGAGGAGGATGCGGGCGAGGGTGGCCGCGACGGCGCGCTGGGCGACGGCGAGCGACTGCAGAAGGTGCTCGCACAGCGCGGATTCGGCAGCAGGCGGGCCTGCGAGGAGCTGATCGCGACGGGGCGCGTGCGCGTCAACGGCGCAGTCGCCGTCCTCGGGCGGCGCGTCGACGTCGCGCGCGACACGGTCGAGGTGGACGGCGTGCCCGTCGGCGTGCGGCCGGGACTCGTCTACTACCTGGTCAACAAGCCGCCGGCCGTCATCACCACCGCCTCGGATCCCCAGGGGCGGCCCACGGTGCTCGACCTCGTACCGCCCGAGCCGCGTGTCTTCCCCGTCGGGAGACTCGACGCGGACACGGAGGGGCTCATCATCTGCACCAACGACGGCGACCTCGCGCATCGGCTGACGCACCCGAGCTTCGGCGTGGACAAGGAGTACCTCGCGCAGGTGCGCTGCGGCGAGGGAGGCGTGCCCGACGGGGCGTTGAGGCGGCTGCGGGAGGGTGTGGAACTCGACGACGGCCCGACGGCCCCCGCCGAGGTCGGCCAGCCGCAGCCTGGGGTGCTGCGCATCGTGATCCACGAGGGGCGCAACCGGCAGGTCCGCCGCATGTGCGAGGCGGTCGGGCACCCGGTGAATCGCCTCGTGCGCACGCGGATCGGCCCGCTCGCCGACCGTCGTCTGCGCCCCGGCGAGTGGCGCGCACTCGGCGCCGACGAGGTGCGCGCGCTCGCGTTGGCCGCGGTGCCGCGCGACGACGTCGCCTGAGCGTCCAGCCGTCGAGGGGCCGCCGATACGCTGAGCCGCCGTGACGCGCCGGGCCAACGTGACCGGCCTCGGTCTGATCGGTGGATCGGTCGCCCTCGCGCTCGCGAAGCGCGGCTGGCACGTGACGGGCGACGACCTCGACCCGGGCCGCGCGGCGGTGGCGCTGGAGCGGGGCGTGGTGGCCGCGACGGGTACGGACCCCGACGCGGAGCTGTCCTTCGTGGCCACGCCGGTGGGGGGCGTCGCGGAGGCCGCGGCACGGCTGCTCGCGGCGACCCGGGGCGTCGTGACCGACGTCGGTGGCGTCAAGCGCCCGGTGGCGGACGCGGTCGACGACCCGCGCTTCGTGCCCGGGCACCCGATGGCGGGCAGCGAGCTCTCGGGCCTGGACGGTGCCGACGAGTCGCTCTTCGAGGGTGCCGTGTGGGTGCTCACCCCGACGGCGCGCACCGCCGACGACGCGTTCTCCCGGGTGGCGGCGGTCGTGCGGGAGCTCGGCGCCGAGATGGTCGTGCTCGCGCCCGAGCGCCACGACGAACTGGTCGCGGTCGTGAGCCATCTCCCGCACCTCACCGCCGCGTCCCTGATGGGCCTGGCCGAGGGCGCCGCCGACGAGCACGTGGCGACGCTGCGGCTGGCCGCCGGCGGCTTCCGCGACATGACACGCGTGGCGTCGGGGCATCCGGCGATTTGGCTCGACGTCTGTCGCGACAACCGCGACGCCATCCTGCGCGCGCTCGACGGGCTGCTGGGGCGGCTGGGGGAGATGCGCGAGATCGTGGCGGCGGGCGACGCGGGTCGGCTCGAGGCGCGCCTCGGCGCCGCGCGCGCCGCGCGGCGCAACCTGCCGGGCCGCGTCCGCGAACTCTCCGAGGTGGCCGAAGTGCGCATCCCGATCCCCGACCGGCCGGGCGCCGCCGCCGAGGTGTTCGCCCTCGCCGCCGACCTCGCGGTCAACGTGGCCAACTTCGAGGTCGCCCACTCGGTCGAGGGCGACCGCGGCGTGCTGGTCGTGGTGATCGACCGCGCGGCCACCGAGCGCTTCCGCGGCGGACTCATCGCCCGGGGCTTCCGCCCCACGATCCACGACGTGGCGTGAGCGGGTCCACGTGACCCGCGAGGCCCGCCGACCCCACGCCGCGTCCGCCACCCTTGCCTCGGCGGTCGGGCCGTTGCGCGCGCGGGTGCGGATGCCGGGCTCCAAGAGCATCGCCAACCGTGCGCTCGTCGCCGCGGTGCTCGCGCCACCCGGGTCGACCCTGCGGGGCGTGCCCGACGGCGACGACGTCGATGCGATGCGCGCCTGTCTCGCCGCCCTCGGCGCGCGGATCGACGACGCGTCGCGTGCCGTCGGCGGGGGTGGCACGGAGCCGACCGAACGGGCCGGCGATGCGACGCTGCGGGTCACGGCGGGCGTGGACCTCGACGATCCGCGCGCCGTGATGCTCGACGCACTCCTGGCCGGCACCACCTCGCGCTTCCTCACCGCGCTCGCGGCACTGCGCGTCGGCACGACGACCATCGACGGTGCCGCGCCGCTGCGCCGCCGACCGGCGCGCGACCTGCACGACGCCCTCGCTGTGCTCGGGGCGACGGTGCGCCGCACGGGCGACGGCGACCTCCCGGTGGAGATCGCGCGGGGCGGGCTCGATCCGCGCGACGCGTCGCCGTGGCGGATAAGCGTCGCGGGGGGTGCGTCGAGCCAGTTCGCGAGCGCGCTCCTGCTCGCGGGGGCCGCGTGTGCCGGGGGCGCCGACGTCGAGATCTCGGGCGACGCGGTCTCGGGCGACTACGTCGCGCTGACCGCCGCCGTGCTCGCGGACTTCGGTGCGCGCTGCGTGCACGAGGGGTCCACCTGGCGCGTGCGGGGGCCGTTGCGGTCCGCGACGCTGGGGGTCGAGCCCGACGCCTCCTCGGCGACCTTCGCCTGGTGCGCCGCGGCGGTCGCGGGAGGGCGCGTCGACGTGCCCGGGCTCGGGCGCGCCAGCGCGCAGTCGGACGCGCGGGTCGTGGACGTGCTCGCGCGCATGGGCTGCACCGTGCACGTCGACGACGGCCTCGGCGTCTCGCGCGACCCCGCGGCGCCCCTCGTCGGCATCGACGTGGACCTCGGCGCCACGAGCGACGCCGTCCCGGCCATCGCCGCGGTCGCGGCCCACGCGAGCGGTCCGACCCGCATCCGCGGCGTGGCGCACGTGAGGGCCAAGGAGAGCGATCGCATCGCGGACGTCGTGGCGATGCTCCACGCGGTCGGCGTGGCCGCCGAGCCGACCGACGACGGGCTCGTCGTGCGTCCCGACGGCGCGGGGCCCCGACCCGGCACCGTGGCGACCCGCGACGACCACCGGCTCGCCATGGCGGCCGGCGTGCTCGCCACCCGCGCGCACGGGATCCTCGTCGACGACGCGACGGTCGTGTCCAAGAGCTGGCCCGGTCACTGGGCGGCGCGCGACGCCTGGCTCGCGACCGGCTAGATCCGCGCGACGTCCACGAGCCGCCGCCCGGGCCCGTACCTCGGCGCCGACCAGCCGTCGCGCGCCAGCAGGTCCAGCACCCGACGTCGCGGACCGCAACGGCCCCCGCACGCGCCAGGTGGA
>CAXRBC010000156.1:0-5994 GCA_964228515.1 Ilumatobacteraceae bacterium | reverse complement strand
CTCGGTCCGCTCACCGCGCTGTACCAGGCGCGATTCAACCGATACCTGCTGAACCGCAAGCTGGACGACACCTCGCAGAGCCGCGTGTGGGCGTTCCTCGGCGACGGCGAGTGCGACGAGCCCGAGACGCTCGGCGCGCTGGCGCTCGCGTCGCGCGAGCACCTGGACAACCTCGTGTTCGTCGTCAACTGCAACCTGCAGCGACTCGACGGCCCCGTGCGCGGCAACGGCAAGATCATCCAGGAGCTCGAGGCGACGTTCCGCGGCGCCGGCTGGAACGTGATCAAGGTGATCTGGGGCTCACGCTGGGACGAGCTGCTCGCGCGCGACGTGTCGGGCGCGCTGCTCAACAAGATGAACGTGACGGTGGACGGCGAGTTCCAGCGGTACACGGTCGAGGACGGCAACTACATCCGGGAGCACTTCTTCGGACCCGACCCCCGCCTGCGCGAGATGGTGTCGCACCTGTCGGACGCCGAGCTCCAGTCGCTCCCCCGCGGTGGCCACGACTACCGCAAGCTGTACGCCGCCTACCGGGCGGCCGTCGAGTTCACCGGCTCGGGACGGCCGACCGCGATCCTCTGCAAGACCGTGAAGGGCTGGACCCTCGGGCCGGAGATCGAGGGGCGCAACGCGACCCACCAGATCAAGAAGATGTCGGTCGACCAGCTGCGCGCGCTGCGCGAGCGGCTGCACCTCGAGGACGAGATCACCGACGCGATGCTCGAGGCGGACGAGCCGCCGTACTACCGCCCGGCCGAGGACTCGATCGAGTACCAGTACATGGTGGAGCGGCGGCGCGCGCTCGGCGGCCTGATCCCTCGCCGGTCCTCGGCGGTGCGCCGCAAGATCCAGCTGCCGTCGGACGACGCGTTCGCCGAGTTCGCCGCGGGCAGCGGCGAACAGGCCGTGTCGACGACGATGGGCTTCACCCGACTCCTGCGCAACCTCGCGCGCGACAAGGGCTTCGGCGAGCGGGTCGTGCCGATCATCCCGGACGAGGCCCGCACCTTCGGCATGGACTCGCTCTTCCGCGAGCTGAAGATCTACGCCTCGCAGGGCCAGAAGTACGAGCCCGTCGACCACGACCTGCTGCTCAAGTACGCCGAGGCGACCGACGGCCAGATCCTCGAGGAGGGCATCACCGAGGCGGGCAGCATGGCGAGCTTCATCGCCGCGGGCACCGCGTACGCGACGCGGGGCATCGAGATGGTGCCCTTCTACACCTTCTATTCCATGTTCGGCTTCCAGCGCGTCGGCGACCTCATCTGGCAGGCGGCGGACGCGCGCACCCGCGGCTTCCTGCTCGGCGCGACGGCGGGTCGCACGACGCTGCTCGGCGAGGGGCTGCAGCACCAGGACGGCCACTCGCTCCTGCTGGCGAGCGCGGTGCCGGCCGTGCGCGCGTACGACCCGGCGTTCGCCTACGAGGTCGCGACGATCGTGCGCGAGGGCATCCGCGAGATGTACGGGCCGGAGCCGCGCGACGAGTTCTTCTACCTGACCCTGTACAACGAGAACCACCCGATGCCCGCGATGCCCGCGCGCGAGGGACTCGCCGCCGAGATCATGCGCGGGCTGTACCGCTGGCAGGAGGCGCCCGGCGGCGCGCGCCGGGCGACCATCCTCTTCTCCGGCTCGGCCCACGGTGCCGCGCGCGCCGCGGCCGCCGAGCTGCACGAGCGCCACGACGTCTCGTGCGACCTGTGGTCGGCCACGTCGTACAAGGCGCTGCGCGAGGAGGCCCTGGAGGTCGAGCGCTGGAACCGCCTGCACCCCACGCAGTCGGCGCGCGAGCCGCTGGTGTCGCGACTGCTCTCCGACGGCGACCACCCGATCGTCGCGGTGAGCGACTTCATGCGCATCGTGCCCGAGCAGGTGGCGCGCTTCCTGCCCAACCGCCAGTTCGTGCCGCTCGGCACCGACGGCATGGGGCGCAGCGACACGCGCGCGGCGCTGCGGCGCCACTTCGAGGTCGACGCGGCGCACGTCGTGGTCGCCGTGCTCTCGGCGCTCGCGCAGCGCGGCGCGGTCAAGCTGTCGGCCGTCGACGAGGCGATCCGCCGCCACGGCATCGACCCCGAGATGCCCTTCTCGCTGCACCAGTGACGCGCACCGACGCGAGGCGGGCGGGCTCGTGACGCGGCCGCTGCGCGTCACCGGCGTCCCGGCCGCGGACGCGCTGCTCAACCGCAACGGCACTGCACTGCTCATCGGCATGCTGCTGGACCAGCAGGTGACGATGGAGTGGGCCTTCACCGGCCCCTGGACGCTGCGGCGGCGACTCGGCCATCTCGACGCCGCACGCATCGCGCGGATGCGCCCCGATGCCTTCGTGCGGCTGTGCTGCGACAAGCCCGCCATCCACCGGTATCCCGCGAGCATGGCGACCCGCATCCAGTCGCTGTGCGCCGTGCTGGTGCGCGATCACGGCGGCCGCGGGGCCAACGTGTGGCGCAGCGTGCGCGACGGCGACGAGCTCTACGCGCGCGTGCGGCGCCTCCCGGGCTTCGGGGAGGAAAAGACGCAGGTCTTCATCGCCCTGCTGGCCAAGCGCTTCGGCGTGCGCCCCCGTGGCTGGAAGCGCGTCGCCGGCGTCTATTCGGACGCCAAGCCACGGTCGATCGCCGACGTCTGGTCCCCCTCGAGCCTCGCGAAGGTCCGGAAGTTCTACCAGTGAGCGTCCTCGTCACCGGGGGCGCCGGGTACATCGGTGCGCACACCGTGCGCGCGCTGCGGCGCGCCGGGCGCGACGTGGTCGTGCTCGACACGCTCGAGCACGGCGATGCGTCTCGCCTCGGCGACGTGCCGCTCGTCGTCGGCGACGTGGCCGATCGCGAGCTGGTGGCCCGCACGTGCCGCGCGCACGGCGCGACGAGCGCCGTGCACTTCGCCGCGTACAAGGCCGTCGGCGAGTCGATGCACCAGCCGATCCGCTACTGGCGCAACAACGTGGGTGGCTCGATCCGCCTCATGGAGGGCCTGCGCGACGCGGGGGTGTCGACCGTCGTGTTCTCCTCGTCGGCGGCCGTCTACGGCACGCCGACCCGCGTGCCCGTGTCGGAGGACGCGCCGTGCCGACCCGAGAGCGTGTACGCCGAGACCAAGCACTGCGTCGAGCGGATCCTCGTGCAGCTCGGAGCCGAGGGCGTGCGCGCCGTGAGCCTGCGGTACTTCAACGCCGCGGGCGCCAGCGCCGACGCGACGATCGGCGAGGACTGGGCCACGTCGCAGAACCTGATCCCGCGCGTGATGCGGGCACTGCTCGAGCCGGGCGCGGAACTCGAGGTGTACGGCGACGACTACCCCACGGCCGACGGCACGTGCGTGCGCGACTACGTGCACGTGGACGACCTCGCCGACGCCCACGTGCGCGCGATCGAGCACCTCGAGCGCGGCGGGGCGACCCTCACGTGCAACGTCGGCACGGGCCGTGGCACCTCGGTGCGCGAGGTGCTCGCACTCGCGGCCGCCGCCGCGGGACGGCCCGTGCCGCACCGGGTCGGCCCGCGCCGCGTGGGCGACCCCGTGGCCGTGTGGGCCGACGTGTCGCTCGCGCGCTCCGCGCTCGGATGGTCGGCCGCGCGGGACCTCGCGGAGATCGTCGGCTCCGCCTGGCGCTGGCACTCGCGCGGGCGCTGAGGCGCCGACGGAGGTCGGCCCGGCTCAGCCGGGCAGCAGGGAGCGCTGGCGATCGAGCCAGCCGACGAGCACGGCGATGGCGCGGGGGTCGTGGCGCATGCGGTGGCCCGCACCCGGCACGACGTGCAGCTCGGCGGCCCCGTGGGCCTCGGCCAACACGCGGGCATCGGCGTGCGGCACCATGTCGTCGTCGTCGCCGTGCATGACGAGCAGCGGCCGCGGCGCGAAGCGGCGGGCAGCGTCGACGGGGCGGAAGCGGCGCAGCTCGCGCGCCCACTCGTCGAAGCGGCGGGGGTAGCCCGCGGTGCGCACCACGCCCACCTCGCGTGCGTGCTCGAGGAATCGGCGCGGGTGCTCGGCCCAGTCGTCGAAGTCTGCTCGCGCGCCGAGCAGCGCGCAGCCGTTGACCCGCGGGTCGTCGGCGCCGCAGCACAGCGCGAGCGACCCGCCCGTGTTGGTCCCCACCAGCCAGATGCCGCTCGGCGACGTCTCGGCGACGAGGTGGTCGATCGCGGCGCGGAGGTCGTCCATCCAGCCCTGCATCGAGAAGTCGCCCTCGCTGGAGGCGCATCCGCGGAACGTGAACGTCATCGCCGCCCAGCCGAGCTCGTGCGCGACGCGGTCGATGAGCTCGGGGAAGGTGCTCGCCGAATGCCGCGAGTCGCCCGCCGCGACCGGGAAGCCGTGGCACAGCAGCATCGCCGGCAGCACGCCGGTGCGGCCCGCGGGCAGCGCGAGGTAGCGCTGGAGGGTGAGCTGGCCCGAGCGGAGGGCGCCGTTCACGAACGCGGCGCGCGCCGACGCCGGCGCGCGCCGGGCGTCGCGAGCCGGTACCCGCGGTTGCGGGCCTCCGGCAGCGAGTCCGGCGCGAACGACAGGCCGACGCCCGCGTCGACGATCTCGGTGATCACCGACTCGTCGGCCCAGTCGTCGAGGTCGTAGACGAGCTGCGTCCGCTTGTCGCCGAGGTAGCGCACGTGGGCGAAGCGCGAGGGACGCTGCATCGCCGCACAGGATAGTGTCGCGTCGTGCCCGGCCCGATGCACGTCGAGTTCTACTTCGACACGATGTGCCCGTTCGCGTACCACACGTCGCGGTGGATCCGCGAGGTGCGCGCGCTCGGCCTGGTGGAGGTCTCGTGGCGCTTCTTCAGCCTCGAGGAGGTCAACCGCAAGCCCGATCAGCAGCACGCCTGGGAGCGCGAGACGACCTACGGGTGGGGCCCGCTGCGCGTCGCGGCCTGGCTGCGCCGCATCGACATGCACCTGTGCGACGAGTGGTACCGCGTCGCGGGGCGCGCGCTGCACGAGGAGGGCCGCCGCCCGTACGAGGAGGCGACGGCGGCGGAGCTGCTCGCCGAGATCGGCGCACCGGCCACCGCATGGCGCGACGCACACGCCGACGAGACGACGCACGACGACGTGCGCCGCGAGCACGAGCAGGCCGTCACGGCACACGGGGGCTTCGGCGTGCCGATGCTCGTGTTCCCCAACGGGCGTCCCGTGTTCGGACCCGTCGTGATCCCGATCCCCGAGGGCGACGGCGTGCGGCGCCTCTGGGAGCAGTGCGTCGCCTTCGCCGAGACGGAGGGCCTGTGGGAGATCAAGCGGCCCAAGACCGCGGGCGACATCGACACGATCAAGGCGTACTTCGACCAGTACCTGACCGCGCGGGAGTGGAAGACGGTCCAGCGGCCCGCGCCGTGAGCCGGGGCGGGCGCTGACCGTGGCCGCCACGCCGCCCGTCGGGGCGACGCTCGACGCGCTCTTCCACACCTGGGACTCGATCGACGCGCTGCTCGCCGACCGCACCGAGTCGGACTGGAAGGCTCCGACCCGCTGCCCGGGCTGGAGCGTGCAGGACGTGGCGAGCCACCTCGTGGCCACCGAGCGGATGCTCGCGGGGCTGCCGCTCTCCTCGCACTCGGCCGCGCCGGCGCCGCACGTGCGCAACCCGATCGGGCAGTTCAACGAGAACGAGGCGGACGCCCGCCGCGGCCTGCCCGGCGCGGCCGTGTACGCCGAGTGGCGCGAGGTCTCGGGCGTGCGCCGTGCGGCGCTGCGCGGGGCGGACGAGTCGTACTTCACCACGGAGACGGACACGCCCACGGGCCGCGCGCCGATGATCGAGTTCGTCCACCTGCGCGTGCTCGACTGCTGGATCCACGAGCAGGACGTGCGGGCCGCGGTCGGCCCCGATGGCAACCGCACGGGGCCTGGGCTCGAGATCACGGTCGACCGCCTCGCGCGGTCGCTGCCGATGGTCGTGGGCAAGCGCGCGGCCGCCGGCGACGGCGCGCGCGTGGAGGTGCGGCTCACCGGCGCCGCGGCGCGCAGGTACACGATCGGCGTC
>CAXRBC010000155.1:0-17732 GCA_964228515.1 Ilumatobacteraceae bacterium | reverse complement strand
GCCTCCTCGAGCGGGGTGAGGTCCTGGCGGTGGATGTTCTCGACGAGGGCTTGCTCGACGCTGGAGAGATCGTCCGACTCGCGGATGATGGCGGGGATCGCCGTGCGACCCGCGAGCTTCGAGGCCCGCAGTCGCCGCTCCCCCGCGATCAGCTCGTAGGTGCCCGCGGCCCGATCGAGCGCCCGCACGAGCACCGGCTGGAGGAGCCCGACGGCCCTGATCGACTCGGCGAGCTCGGCGAGCGCGGCCTCGTCGAACTGCGCGCGGGGCTGCCGGGGATTGGGGGAGATCTTGTCGATCGGGAGGTCCTGGAACGCCCCGCCCCGACCACCCGTGCCGCCGGGGCCACCGGGGATGAGCGCCTCGATCCCTTTACCGAGTCCTGTCTGTCGCGCCACCGCTGATCTCCTTTGCTACTCGTCGGTACGCCTCGGCGGGGGCCGAGGACGGGTCGAACACCGTGATGGGCTTGCCGTACGAGGGTGCCTCGGCCACCCGCACCGAACGGGGTACCACCGCGTCGCAGACCAGGTCCCCAAACCGCTCCCGGACCACCCTCACCACGTCGTCGGCCAGCTTGGTCTTGGCGTACATCACACAGACGATGGCGGAGATGGACAGATCGGGGTTGAGGTGGGTGGCCACCCGATCGATGCTTCGTTGAAGTTGCTCGATCCCCTCGAGGGCGTAGTACTCGCACTGGATCGGGACGAGGACCTCGCGGGCGGCCACCATGGCGTTGACCGTGAGGAGGCCCAGGGTGGGCGGGCAGTCGATCAGGACGTAGTCGTACTGGTCCGCCAGCCCAGCCAGGGCCTTGGAAAGGCGCTGTTCTCGGCCCATCTCGGGCACCAGCTCGATCTCAGCACCCGCGAGGTCGAGGGTGCTGGGGGCGACGAACAGGTTGCGTACGGCGGTCGGCTCGATGCAGTTGTCCAGCTTTTCCTGACGCAGGAGGACGTCGTAGATGGTCACCTGGAGGGCCCTGTTGTTGATCCCCAGGCCGGTGGTCGCGTTGCCCTGGGGGTCGAGGTCCACCATGAGTACGCGGTAGCCAAGGTCCGCGAGGGCGGCCCCGAGCGAGATGGCGGTCGTGGTCTTGCCCACGCCGCCCTTCTGGTTGGCGACCGCGACGATCCGGGGGGTCGGGCGGGGACGCACCATGGCGCGAGCGTAGCCCCGGGCTATGACGCGGTCGCCGGTCCGTCCTCTGGATGTTCCACGTGGAACACCGCGATGCCCCCCACCCGCTCCGGTCCCCGCAGGCCGAGCCCGCGGACGAGCGCGGGCTCCCAACGGTCGGGGGTGCCTGCGGGGGGCTCGCTGATCAGGACCGCCCCACCGGCGCGGACGAGGGCCCGCGACCACCGCAGGGTCTGGGCGGGCGGGCCGAAGCCGCGGCTCATGGCGGCGTCGAAGCGACCCACCCAGGCCGCATCCCGCGCGAGCTCCTCGACGTCGCGGCACTCGACCTCCACGCGGTCGGCGATGTCGAGGGCCAATACGGCCCGACGCAGGGCGTCGGTCCGGCTCGCGCGGCGGTCGACCAGGACGCACCGCACGTCTGGCCGCAGCACCGCGACCACCAGGCCGGGCACGCCGGCGCCGCTCCCGAGGTCGACGACCCGGGCCGCCGTGGCCGGCAACGCCGCGGCGAATTGGGCGGCGTGGTCGATCACCTCCCCCACCGGGCGCGCGGAGAGCGCGCCCACCCGCTGAGCCTCCCGAAGGAGGCGTTCGAGCACGCGGCGCGTGCCCCCGACGGGCGTCGGGTCGGTCAGTCGTCGTCCCCTTCGTCGTCGTCACGGCCACGGGAGCCGCCGTCGGTCTCTGCCGCCAGGGCCACGACCACGCGGCGGAAGGGGTCGCTCCCCTGGCTGCGGGTCACGATGTCCGCGAGGTCCGCAAGGGCGTCGTGGACGACCTTGCGATCCGCGGCGTTCATGGGCTCGAGCGCCCGGGCCTCGCCCGCGGAGCGGACGTCGTCGGCCACCTTGAGCGCAAAGCGGGTCAGGGCCGCCTTGCGGCGCTCCCGGTAGCCCGCCACGTCGACCTTGAGCCGCGTCTCATGATCCCCAAGGCGGCGCTGGCTCACGACCCGGGTCAGGTCCTGGAGCGCCGTCAGCGTCTGGCCCTTGGCCCCCACGAGGAAGCTCAGGTCGTCGCCCTCGATGTTGATGTCGATCTCTTCCCCCTCGACCGTTGCGACGGAACGCCCGGTGGCCCCGGCCGCTCGGACGAGCCCGTCGAGGAAGGCCGTGGCCGCGTCGCTCACCGCGGAGGGCGCGATCGGCGTCTCGTTGCGGCGGCGCTCGCCCTGCTCGCCGCGGTCCTGGTCACGGTCACGGTCCCTGTCACGATCGCGGTCCCTATCGCGGCCCCGACCGCGATCACGGTCACGGTCACGGTCTCGGTCTCCGCGCGGCTCGCGACTGCGCTCGTCGCGGTCTCCGCGCGGCGCCCGATCACCACGTCCGCGGCGCTCACGGCGGTCGCGACCACCGCGCTCACCGCGCTCGCGCTTCGGCCGCGCGGCGGTCGGTCGCACCCTCGCGCGCACGCGGGCCTCCCCGCGCGTGCGGCCGAACAGGCCGGCGCGCGGCTCCTCGATGACCTCGAACTCTGCGTCGCTCTCGTCGACGCCGAGCTGGTCGAGGGCGAGCGACTTGGCCTCCTCGATCGTGTCGGCGGTGGTTTCGACCCACTCCATGGTGCGTGTCCTTTCTCAGTCGGATCTCAGTCGGACCCATCCGACCGGCGCACCTCGCTGCTGCGGGTGCTCCCCGGTGGGGTGGGGTGGCGTCGCGACGACCCCGGCGACGACGTCGGGCGCGCGGATGCGCCGCCCTTGGGCGGCGTGACGCGCTTGCTCGCGAAGGGTTCGTTGGACTTTTTGTCCTTCTTGCTCTGGCCCTTCCCGTCCTTCTTCTCGCGCTCCGCGATCTCCCGCGCCGCGGCGCTCGCCGCCTGCGCCTGCCGGCCGAGGCTGTCGTCGCGGCGGTAGAAGCGGACCGTGATGTACTGCTGCTGGCCGATGCGGATCACGGCCTGCGCGAGGTAGTAGATGACGAGGCTGGTCGGCAGGATCAGCTGGAAGAACGCGAAGGCCACCGGCATGTACTGCAGCAGCCGCTGCTGCGAGGCCGACATCGACGGCGAGACGGTCCGCGACGCGACCATGCGCTGCTGGACGAGATAGACGAGCGCCAGCACGACGACGAGGCCCGCGTAGGGCAGGCCCCCCACGAAGTCCCCCCGCATCACGTCGATCGGATGTCGCGCGAGGTCGAGCCCGAGGGCCCGCATCTCGGTCGCGGCGTCCAGTGAGCGGTACAGGGCGGTCGACTCGTCGAGGTACTTGGGCGCGAAGCTCGTCTCGCCGGCGGGCACGAACGTGAGGCCGTTGACGAGGCGGAAGAGCACGATGAAGACCGGCATCTGCGCGAGCAGCGGGAGGCAGGAGGCCAGCGGGTTGACCTTGTGCTCCTGGTACAGCTTCATCATCGCCTCGTTGAGCTTCTGCCGGTCGCCCCGGTGCTCGGCCTGCAGGCGGCGCATCTCGGGCTGCAGGCGCTGCATCTCGAGCATGCCCTTGGTGCTCTTGAGCGTGAGCGGGGTGAGCACGAGCATCACGACGACCGCCATGAGTGCGATCGCAAAGGCGTAGTCCGGCACCCATCCGTAGAACGTGGCCATGAGCCACGCGACCCCCTGGAACGCCCAATCAAACATGGAGGGGGGCCTCAGGGACCGGGTCGTACCCGCTCGGGCCGAGGGGCCGGCAGCGGCAGAGGCGCCGCGCCGTGAGCCAGCCGCCGCGCACCGCGCCGTGCGTCGCGAACGCCTCCTCGGCGTACTCGGAGCACGTGGGGAAGAAGCGACCTGGCGAGGGGCGCCCCGCGAATGCCGCGCGGTACGCGCGGACCGCGCGCAGCGCGAAGGTGGCGGCGCGGCTCATCGTCCGACCCCCGCCCGTGCCGCACAGGCGTCGAGGAGTCGATCCGTCTCGGAGGACAATTCGTCCCAACTCATGGTCGCTGCCTCGGTGCGTGCGCCGACGAGGTACCACGCGCGCCCGAGGCGCGACTCCCGCGCCCGGAGCGCCTCGCGGAGGCGTCGGCGCACCCGGTTGCGCGTCACCGCGTTGCCCACGGAGCGGCCGAGTGCCCAGGCGACGGACGGGGAGGGGAGGGTGGGGTCGGGGAGCACGCTGCACCAGAGGACGCCCGAGCGCACGTACGTGCCCTCGCGGCGGAGTCGGGCGAAGACCTGACGCTCGCGGATGCGATCGATCAAGCCGAGAGCCGGTGGCGGCCCTTGGCGCGGCGCGACTTGAGGACGGCGCGACCACCCTTGGTCTTCATGCGATTGCGGAAGCCGTGCTTCTTCGAGCGACGGCGCTGATTTGGCTGGAATGTGCGCTTCACGCGCTGCTCCTGACGTCAATGATGTGATTCGAATCTCTCGCGAGTCCGATGCGAAGCTCGCCGGGTCAGGCTACCTGCGGGGGTCGCCGCGTCCACGGGGCGCCCGCCCGCGGGCGCTTTTTGCCCCCTGTGGAAACTTTGCTACCTTGCCGTCCCCACGCCACGGCCCGACCGTGGTCCGCGGGGCGAGATCGAGCGACGACGGGGAATCGGGACGGGAGGGGCGACATGGCGACTGAACACGAGGCCCTCTGGTCGGCCACCGCGCAGGTCCTCCGCTCGCAGGTCTCCGAGGCCGTCTGGTTCTCCACCTTCAACGACGCCGTCGCGGTCGAGGACGACAAGATGAGCCTCCGCCTCCGCGTGCCCAACACGTTCGTGCGCGACCGCATCCTCACCCGCTACATGTCGCTCGTGCGTGACGCCCTCGACGAGATCGGCGCGGAGGGCCGCGAGTTGCGCATCGACGTGCAGGCGGTCTCGCCCTCGGACCTGCTCGAGCGCGTGGAGCACGTCGCGGCGACGGCGACGCCGGTCGTGATGCCGCGCGAGCAGGTCGCGTCCGATCCGTCGCCCGAGCGCCACGTGCCGCAGCCCGTCGGTCGCGACGCCGCGACAGGGCTCAACCCGCGGTACACCTTCGAGACGTTCGTGAAGGGCGCGTCCAACCAGTTCGCGCTCGCGGCCGCGATGCGCGTCGCGGAGACGCCGGGCCGCTCGTACAACCCCCTCTTCGTCTACGGCTCCGCCGGCCTCGGCAAGACCCACCTGCTCCACGCCATCGGCTGGTACGTCAAGCAGCACTACCCGGCCCTCGAGGTGCGCTACGTCTCGACCGAGACGTTCCTCAACGAGTACGTCGACGGCATCCGCAGCAACTCGATCGCGGCCTTCAAGCGCCGCTACCGCGAGGTCGACGTCCTGCTCATCGACGACATCCAGTTCATGGAGGGCAAGGAGGGGCTCCAGGAGGAGTTCTTCCACACGTTCAACTCCCTGCACGGGGCCAACAAGCAGATCGTCATCTCGTCCGACCGCGTGCCCGACGCGATCCCGACGCTCGAGGACCGGCTCCGCGGCCGCTTTCGATGGGGCCTGATCACCGACATCCAGCCGCCCGACGTCGAGACCCGCCTCGCGATCCTGCGCAACAAGTCGGAGCGCGACGGCACCGTGGTGTCGCCCGACGTGCTGCAGTTCGTCGCCGAGCACGTGACGTCCAACATCCGCGAGCTGGAGGGCGCCCTCATCCGCATCACGGCGTACGCCAGCCTCAACAAGCGCGCGGTGGACGTGGACCTGGCCCGCACCCTGCTCGCCGACCTCGTCACCCGCTCCAGCGCCAAGGCCCGCACGGACGACCAGTTGCTCGCCGACGTGGCCGAGTACCTCGGCGTGACCGTCGAGGCCCTCCGGTCCAAGAGCCGGCAGCGTCCGCTCGTGACCGCCCGCCAGACGGCGATGTACGTGTTCCGCGAGCTGACCGACCTCAGCTACCCCGCGATCGCCCGCCTCTTCGGGGGTCGGGACCACACCACGGTGATCCACGCGGTCGAGAAGACCCAGCGCGTCATGAAGGAGCGCAAGCAGGTCTACGAGCAGGTCACCGAGCTGGTCCAGAAGTTCGGCTCGTGACGCTCCGCGGCCTGTGGATGGGCCTGTGGACGACCGGTGGGCGGATCGTGGACGACACCCCGTCATCCACCGCCGCGCGAATCACGCGCGTGTCGGATGTGGCGGTCGGGGGAATCACGCGCGTGCAACGCCGGGGTGCCGACGCTGGGCGATCCACCGTTTGTCCACAATCCACAGGGCTTATTACTGTCATCATCAGTATCTTCCGACGTGTGGGTAATGACGTCCCGGCGACGAGGTGGCTGACGTGAAGTTCAGGGTCGAGCGGGAGGCGCTCAGCGAGGCGCTCGGGTCGGCGGCGCGCGTCGCCTCCCACCGCAACAACGCGCTCCCCGCCCTGTCGGGTGCGCACCTCCAGGTCACGGGCAACCAACTGGTGCTCACCTGCACCGACAACGACCTCAGCGTGCGCTTCGAGCTGCCCGTCGGCGGCGTGGCGGACGGCGTGGCCGTGGTGAGCGCCAAGCTCATCAGCGACATCGTGCGCTCGATGCCCGAGGAGAAGGTCACGGTCGAGGGTCAGGCGGAGGAGGTGCTCGTCTCCGCGGGCAAGTCCCAGTTCACCGTCCCGGCGTTCGCCGCCACCGACTTCCCGCAGGTCGTCGTGGCGTCGGGCGCCCCCGTCACGATCTCGGCCGCGACCTTCGCCGAGGCGTTGCGCCAGGTGGTGAGGGCGGCGTCGAGCGACATGCAGCGGCTCGCGCTCACCGGCGTGCTGGTCGCCGCCGAGCCCGACGGCGTGCGCCTGGTGGCCACCGACTCCTACCGCCTCGCGGTCCGCGAGCTCCCGGGCGCCACCCTCGTCGGGCGCGGCCAGGAGATCCTCGTGCCGAGCCGCTCGCTCGGCGAGCTCGAGCGCCTGATCCAGCACGGCGACGAGGTGCGCGTCACGCAGGGCGACAACCGCGCGACGTTCGAGTGCGGCGGCGTCACCCTCACGACGACGCTGCTCAACGTGGAGTTCCCGAAGTACAAGCAGCTGATCGCGTCGAACTACCCCAACCAGCTGACGACCAATCGCGAGCAGCTCCTCGAGGCCGTGCGCCGCGCGCGGATCCTGGCCCGCGAGACGACCCCGGTGCGCCTCGAGATGACCCAGTCGACGCTGCGGCTGTCGGTCGTCACCCAGGACCTCGGGCAGGTCGTCGACGAGATCGACGCGACGATGCAGGGCAGCGACATCACGCTCGGGTTCAACTCCGACTACCTGCTCCAGGGCATCGAGGCGATCACGACCGAGGAGATCTCGATCCAGACGACGGAGCCGGTCAAGCCCGCGGTGCTGCGCGGCGTCGGCGACGCGCACTATCTCTACCTCGTGATGCCGCAGCGACTCACCGCCTAGACGCCCGTCGCGCCGATTGGGCGCGACCCGATGGGTAGCGTCGCCCGCGCGTGATCATCACCCGCCTCGAGCTCGTCGACTGGCGCAACTACGCGCGTCTCGAGATCGACCTCGCGGACGGCGTCGTCGCGGTGCTCGGCGACAACGGGCAGGGCAAGACCAACCTCACCGAGGCCCTCGGGTTCCTCGCCACCATGCGCAGCTTCCGCGGCGTGCCGGGCGAGGCGATGGTCCGCGAGGGCGCCAGCGAGGCCATCGTGCGCGCGACCGTGCGCCACGACGACGGTCGGGAGGTGCTCGTGGAGGCCCGCCTCGCGCGCGAGGGGCGCAACGTGATCCACGTCAACCGCCAGCGCCTCGCGCGGGCCCGTGACCTGCTGGGCGTCGTGCGCACCACCGTCTTTTCCCCCGACGACCTCGAGCTCGTCAAGGGCGGGCCGCAACTGCGCCGCGACTGGCTCGACGACGCGCTGGTCGCCGTGTCGGTGCGCCTCGACGCGCTCCGCCTCGAGGTCGACCGCGTGGTGCGCCAGCGCAACGCGACGCTCAAGGCCGCGGCGGGGCGGCTCAGCGATGCGGTCGCGTCGATGCTGGACGCCTGGGACGCCAAGTACGTCGACGTGGGCACGCGGCTCGGCGACGCCCGAGACGACCTGGCGCGCAGGCTCGCGCCCGAGGTGGATCGCGCGTACGCCGACCTCGCGGGGGCGCCCGGCACCGTCGGCCTGCGTTACGAGCCCGAGTGGCGCACGGCCGGGCTCGCCGCGGCGCTCGCGGCCGCCCGCACGGAGGACGTGCGGCGCGCCGTCACGACCGTGGGGCCCCACCGCGACGACGTGGCGCTCACCGTGGGAGGGCTCGAGGCGCGCACCCACGCGTCGCAGGGCGAGCAGCGCACGCTCGCGCTGGGCATGCGCCTCGCCGTGCACCGCCTCGTGACCGAGGCGACCGGGGAGTCGCCCGTGCTCGTCCTCGACGACGTCCTCTCGGAGCTTGACGAACGGCGCGCCGCGGCGCTGCTGGCGCACGTGCCGCGCGGGCAGGCGCTCATCACCTCGGCGTCGCCGCTGCCCGCCGCCGCACACATCGTCCAGCGCGTGCGTATCGTCTCGGGCGCACTGGGGGAGGCGTGATGGGCGAGCGACGGGAGCCGACGCGACTGCGGGACGAGTTGGACGGCGTGCTGCGCCGACTCGGCTCGCCCGACGTCGAGACGGTGACGGGCGTGTTCGGCGCGTGGGCCGAGATCGTCGGCGAGCAGGTCGCGCGCCATGCGACGCCCGCGAAACTCGACCGCGGACGCCTGTACGTCGACGTCGACGATCCTGCGTGGGCGACGCACGTGAAGTTCCTCGAGCGTGACATCTGCACGCGCGTCAGTCAGACGACGGGCACGCTGGTGTCGGGCATCGAGGTGCGGGTAGCGAGATGACACCCGTGGGTAGAATGTGAGTTCGGTCCACTGATGGCGAACCCCAAGCACACCGCCGCCGCACGCCCCGAGGCGCGCTCCGCCGCGGACGGGCCCGCATACGACGCGGGTGCGATCACGGTCCTCGAGGGTCTCGAGCCCGTCCGCAAGCGCCCGGGCATGTACATCGGCTCGACGGGGCTGAACGGCCTGCACCACCTGATCTGGGAGGTCGTCGACAACTCGGTGGACGAGGCCATGGCCGGTGCGTGCACCCGCATCGTCGTCACGCTCAACGCCGACGGCTCGTGCACGGTCGACGACGACGGCCGCGGCATCCCCGTGGACCCGTACCCGACCGGGCAACACAAGGGCAAGAGCGCCCTCGAGGTCGTGCTGACGGTGCTGCACGCGGGGGGCAAGTTCGACGGCAAGGGATACAAGGTCTCGGGCGGCCTGCACGGCGTCGGCGTGAGCGTGGTCAACGCCCTGTCCACCAAGGTCGTGGCCGAGGTCGACCGCGACGGCACCCGCTGGCGCCAGGAGTTCCGCGACGGCGGCACGCCCAAGGGCAAGATCGCCAAGGCCGGTCGCACCCCCGAGGGGCGCACGAGCGGCACCCGCATCACGTTCTGGCCCGACCCGGAGATCTTCGCCTCGGAGGGCACCGAGTTCGTCGCCCGGCGGGTGACGACCCGCCTCGAGACGATCGCGTACCTCAACCGCGGGGTCGAGATGATCTTCCGCGACGAGCGCAAGGGCAAGGCGGACGAGAAGTCGTTCAAGTTCGACGGCGGCATCGTCGACATGGTGCGCAACAAGAACGCCTCCAACGGGCCGCTGTTCGAGCGGATCGGGTACTACGCGGCGAGCGAGGCCGACCAGACCATGGAGGTCGCCCTCCAGTGGAACCGCGGCTACAACGAGTCGATCGAGGGCTACGCCAACGGCATCTCGACGACCGAGGGCGGCATGCACGTCGAGGGCTTCAAGACCGCGCTCACGGCCGCGGTCAACAAGTTCGCCCGCGAGACCAAGGAGCTGCGCGAGAAGGACGAGAACCTGCTCGGCGAGGACATCCGCGAGGGTCTCTTCGCCGTCGTGTCCGTCAAGTTGCGCGAGCCCCAGTTCGAGGGCCAGACCAAGTCGAAGCTCGGCAACGTCTCGATGCGGTCCTTCGTGCAGCGCGAGACCAACACGCGCCTCGAGGAGTGGCTGATGGAGCACCCCCAGGAGGCGCGCCTCATCGTCAAGAAGGCGGTGTCGGCCGCCGAGGCGCGCATCGCCGCCAAGAACGCCAAGAACGCGATCCGTCGCAAGACGTCGCTCGCCGGCGCGGGCATGCCCGACAAGCTGAAGGACTGCCAGTCGCGTTCCGCGGCGGAGAGCGAGCTGTTCATCGTCGAGGGCGACTCGGCCGGCGGCACCGCGGTGGACGCGCGCGACCCCCGCACGCAGGCGATCCTCCCGATCCGCGGCAAGATCCTCAACGTCGAGCGCTCCCGCCAGGAGGCGATGGTCAAGAACACCGAGATCCAGACGCTCGTGCTCGCGATCGGCGGCGGGCTGGGCAACGCGGAGTTCGACGCCGAGAAGGCGCGCTACCACAAGGTGATCATCCTCGCGGACGCCGACGTGGACGGCAGCCACATCCGCACGCTGCTGCTCACGTTCTTCTACCGCCAGATGCGCCCGATGGTGGAGCGCGGCTTCGTCTACATCGCGCAGCCGCCGCTGTACTCCACGGAGGTCGGCAAGGACAAGATCTACCTCAAGGACGACGGGGCCAAGGCCCGGTTCCTCAAGAAGCACCCGAACCACAAGCAGGAGTTCCAACGCCTCAAGGGCCTGGGCGAGATGGACTGGCAGGAGCTGAAGTCCACGACGATGGACCCCGGCACCCGCACGCTCCTGCAGGTCACGGTCGAGGAGGCCGCGGAGGCCGACGCGATCATGAGCGTGCTCATGGGTGACGACGTCGAGCAGCGCAAGGAGTTCATCACCCGCAACGCGCGCGACGTGCGCAACCTGGACTTCTGACGATGGCCGACAAGGGCACGAAGACGCCCGCGCCGCGCAAGGCACCGGGTGCCAAGGCCGCGGGCGCGGCCAGGGGCGAGGGCGCCGGCGGCACGGGCGGCGCGCCCGTCGTGGACGAGGCGGCCCCGACGTCGTCGATCCAGCCCGTCCAATTGCGCGACGAGATGGAGCGCTCGTTCATCGACTACGCGATGTCGGTCATCATGTCGCGCGCCCTCCCGGACGTGCGCGACGGGCTCAAGCCCGTGCACCGCAGGATCATCTGGGACATGGACCAGCAGGGCTTCCGTCCCGACCGACCGTTCGTCAAGTGCGCGCGCATCACGGGCGACACGATGGCGCGCTACCACCCCCACGGGGACCTCGCCATCTACGACGCCCTCGTGCGCATGGCCCAGCCCTTCTCGCTGCGCCACCCGCTCATCGACTTCCACGGCAACTACGGCTCGCCCGACTTCGGCCCCGCCGCGAGCCGGTACACCGAGGCGCGCCTGCACCCGCTCTCGATGCAACTGCTCGACAGCATCGACGAGGACACGGTCGACCTCGTGCCCAACTACGACGGCACCGCCGAGGAGCCGACGGTGCTCCCCGCGCGATTCCCCAACCTCCTGGTCAACGGCAGCCAGGGCATCGCCGTCGGCATGGCCACCTCGATCCCGCCGCACAACCTGGGCGAGATCGTCGACGCCACGCTGCACCTGCTCGAGCACCCGCAGGCCACGGTCGCCGACCTCATGAAGCACGTGAAGGGCCCGGATTTCCCGACGGGCGGGCTGATCCTCGGCCGCGCGGGCATCACCGACGCCTACAAGACGGGCCGCGGCAGCATCACGATGCGCGCCAAGCTCGAGCTCGAGGAGGGCTCGCGCGGTCAGACCCGCATCGTCGTCACCGAGCTGCCGTACCAGGCGGCGTGCTCGGCGATCGCCGCGCAGATCCAGGCGCTCGTGGACGGCGGCAAGCTCGACGGCATCGCCGACGTCAACGACAACTCCGCGGGCGGCGACACCAACCTCGTCATCACGCTCAAGCGCGATGCCAACGCGCAGGTCGTGCTCAACCGGCTCTACAAGAACACCAAGCTCGAGACGATGTTCCCGGTCAACATGGTGGCGCTGGTGGACGGCGTGCCGCGCACCCTCACGCTGCGCGACGCGATCGCGGGGTACGTCGCGCACCAGATCGACGTGGTCACGCGCCGCTCGCGCCACCGGCTCGCGCGCGCCAAGGACCGCCTGCACATCCTCGAGGGCCGCCTCAAGGCGATCAACGTGATCGACGAGGTGATCAAGACCATCCGCGCGTCCGACGACGCCAACGCGGCCAAGGCGGCGCTCATGGGCAAGAAGTTCGGCTTCAGCGAGCGCCAGGCGATCGACATCCTCGACATGCAGCTGCGCCAGCTGACCAAGCTCTCGCGGGTGGACCTCGAGCGGGAGCAGGCCGAGGTCGAGCAGCGCGTCAAGGAGCTCACGGCGATCCTCGCGGACGACGCGAAGCTGCGCGGGGTCATCGCGGCGGAGCTCGGCGCGGTACGCGCCGCATTCGCCACGCCCCGCGTCTGCACCATCGCCGCCGAGGCCGAGGAGCTCGCCGAGGAGGACCTGCACGAGGACAAGGACCTCGTCGTGGTGATGACGCAGGCGCAGTACATCAAGGCCGTGCCGGCCGCGTCGTTCCGGGCGCAGTCGCGCGGCGGCAAGGGCGTGACGGGGGCGAAGGTCAAGGACGCCGACATCGTGCGCACCGTCGTGGCGACGACCGCGCACTCGTACCTCCTGTTCTTCACCAACCTGGGGCGCGTCTACCGCCGTCGGGCCCTGCGGATCCCGGAGCGCGACCGCACGGCCAAGGGCATCCCCGTGGTCAACCTCATCAAGCAGCTGCGCTCGGGCGAGAAGATCCAGGCGATCATCCCGACGCAGAAGTTCCCGGGCGAGCGGTTCCTCTTCTTCGTGACGCGCAACGGCACGGTGAAGAAGACGGCGTTCACCGAGTTCGACGAGACGCGCGACGGCGGCCTCCTGGCCCTGCGGCTCAAGTCGGGCGACGAGCTCGTGCGCGTGGTCGAGACCCACGGCGACGACGACATCCTGCTGGTCACGCGCGGCGGGCTCGCGTTGCGTTTCAGCGAGACCGAGGTGCGCGCGATGGGGCGCGACGCGGCGGGCATGCGCGGCATGAAGGTGCTCGACGACGACGCCGTCGTGGCGATCGACACCTCGCGCTCGGGTACCCACCTGCTCACCGTCACCGAGTCGGGATACGGCAAGCGCACCCCGCTCGCCGAGTACTCCACCAAGGGTCGCGGCGGCCAGGGCATGATCGCGATGAAGCTCACGGGCAAGAAGGGCCAGGTCGTGGCCGCGCACGTGGTGTCGGACGGCATGGAGATCGTCGCCGTGGGTGCCAAGGGCGCGACCATCCGCATGCCGGTGGACGACATCACCGAGCAGGGCCGCGCCGCGACGGGCGTGCGCATCATGCGTGCGGGTGCCGACCAGGCCGTCACGTCCGTCGCGACCCTGCTGCCCGGGGACGAGGACTGACGCCTCCGCCGCGCGCGGAGCCCGGATCGGCCGCGGTGGCGGCCGTCGCCACGCTGGCTGTGGCCGCCGTGGCCATCGCCGGCATCGGCGCGGTGGCGGGTCGCGCGGTCGCGCACGCACGCGCGGCTCGGGTGGCGGACGCCGCGGCGCTCGCCGCGGTGCTGGTCGATCCGCCCGAGTCGCGCGATGCAGCGCTCGCGGTGACCGACGCGCACGGCGTCGCGCTGGACGCGTTCGGGTGGCACGACGATGCGCGTCGCGTCGCCGTGGCGTGCGTGCGCGTGCACGGCGCGCGGGCGTGCGCGGCCGCCAGCCGTACACTCTCGTCGTGGTGACGACGCACGACGGGCGCCCCCGCGTCCGTCGCGTGACGCGCGTGGTGCGCGACGTCGACCCGTGGTCGGTGGCCAAGGTCGGCCTCGCCTTCCACCTCGTCGCCTACCTCGTGGTGTTGGTCTCGCTGGTGCTGCTGTGGAACGTGGCGGACGCGACGGGCACGCTCGGCAACGTCGAGCGCTTCATGGAGTCGTTCGGCTGGGAGACGTTCTCGTTCGACGGCGGCCGCATGTTCGCCAACGCATGGGTCTTCGGCCTGCTCCTCGTCGTGCTCCTCACCGGGCTGTGGGTCATCGGGGCCGTCGTGTTCAACCTGATCTCCGAGATCGTCGGCGGCGTGCGCGTGAGCGTGCTGGAGGAGGAGGTCGTCGCCACCCTGCGCGACACCGTCGCGGACGCGGGTGACGCGCCGGTGGTCGCGCCGTCCGAGCCTCGCTAGCCTGAGCGGTCCCGTCGCACGGGGCTATAGCTCAGTTGGTTAGAGCGCATCCCTGATAAGGATGAGGTCACAAGTTCGACTCTTGTTAGCCCCACCATTGCCGAGGTCCGGCCGACCGCACGAGTTGCCCGCGTGGCGGGGCGCGCCTATCCTCGTGCGGAAGTACCCGCCATCAGAGCGGGTCCGTCCAATGGGGGATTACACCTAATGCGAGTACGTCGAATTGGCGCATTCCTCGCCGTCGGAGCCTTGGCTCTTGCGGCGTGCGGCGGCGACGACAGCGGCAGCGCTGACGAGGCCACCGAAGACAACGCAACGGCCGAAGAGGCCACCGAGACCGGCGGCGACTGCATCGTCGGCGTCTCCTGGAACAACTACCAGGAAGAGCGCTGGGCGAAGTGGGACGAGCCCGCGATCAAGGCGGCCGTCGAGGCCGGCGGCGGCACCTACATCTCCAACGACGCGAAGTCGTCGGCGGAGACCCAGGCCAGCAACCTCGAGAACCTCATCTCGCAGGGCGCGAACGTCCTCATCGTCCTCGCGCAGGACGGCGTGGCGATCAAGCCGGCGGTGGAGAGCGCCATCGGCGCCGGCGTGCCGGTCGTCGCGTACGACCGTCTCATCGAGGACCCGCAGGCCCTCTACATCACGTTCGACAACAAGGGCGTGGGCAGGCTCGAGGCCGAGGAGATCTTCACGCGCGTCCCCAAGGGCCGCTACGTGATCGTCAAGGGCTCCTCGACCGACGCCAACGCGGACTTCCTCCGCGAGGGCTTCGAGGAGGTCATCGGTGACGCGGTCAAGGCCGGCGACATCGAGATCGTCTCAGAGACCTACACCGACAACTGGGACCCGGCGAACGCGCAGGCCACCATGGAGCAGGTGCTGTCCGCCGAGGGCAACAAGGTCGACGCCGTCCTCGCCCAGAACGACGGCATGGCCGGCGGCGTGATCGCCGCCCTCGAGGCCCAGGGCCTCGCCGGCAAGGTGCCGGTGTCGGGCCAGGACGCCGAGCAGGCCGCGCTCAACCGCGTGGCGCTCGGGACCCAGTCCCTGACCGTCTGGAAGGACGCGCGCGAGCTCGGCAAGGCCGCCGGTGAGTCGGCCCTCGCCCTCTGTGCGAATCCCGATGCCTCGGCCGTGTCCGGCGCTGCGCCGTTCACGACCCCCGGTGGCAACGAGATCTCGTCCATCTTCCTGACCCCGCTGCCCGTCACGCAGGAGAACCTCTCCGCCGTGATCGACGCGGGCTGGACCGACCAGGCGACCCTCTGCCAGGGCGTCGCGGCCGGAACGGTGGACGCCTGCCCCTGATCGGGTAGCGACCAACTGACGCACGACGTGCCCCCCGCCTGCGAAGGCGGGGGGCACGTTGCGTCTGCACCTCAATTCTCCATCCACTTCCGTCTGACGGAGCACGCGACGTGACCGACACCGCCCGCGCGACACCACGGCCCGAGCGCCGCTCGTGGCGCTCGCTCGTCGCGTCGTCCGAGGTGGACACGCGGCAGGCCGGCATGGTCGCCGCGCTGCTCGCGATCTGGCTCATCTTCCACGCCCTCACCGGCGGGGGCTTCCTCACCTCGCGCAACCTCTGGAACCTCTCGGTCCAGAGCGCCTCCATCGCCATCATGGCGACGGGCATGGTGCTGATCATCGTGTCGCGCAACATCGACCTGTCCGTCGGCTCGCTGCTCGGCTTCCTCGGCTACGTGATGGCCGTGCTGCAGGCCCACTGGATCCCGGACACCTTCGGCCTCGGTTTCGACCGGCCGTACACCTGGCTCGTGGCGCTCGTCGTCGGCGTGGTGCTGGGCGCGGCGATCGGCGCGGTGCAGGGTGCCGTCGTCGCCTACGGCGGGGTGCCGGCCTTCATCGTGACCCTCGGCGGCTTCCTCGTCTGGCGCGGTCTGATCTTCCGCATGGGCCAGCAGGGCAAGACGATCTCTCCCCTCGACTCCAACTTCCAGCTCCTGGGCGGCGGTCCCGACGGCTCGCTCGGTGCGACCCGGAGTTGGATCCTCGGGGCGCTCGCCTGCGGCGGCGTGGCGCTCAGCGTGTGGCTCTCGCGTCGCCGTCGCCGTCGCTACGACCTCGCGGTGCGCCCGATGGCGATCGACGTCGGCCTCGCGGTGATCGCGTGCGCCGCGATCCTCGGGGGCATCGGCCTCGTCGCCGTCGGCTACGAGTCGCCGATCGACGGCTCGCCGACCGGCGTGGCCAATCCGGTCGTCATCCTGATCCTCGTGACGCTCGGGGTCACCTACCTCGCCCGCCGGCGCCGATTCGGGCGCTACGTCTACGCGATCGGCGGCAATCCCGAGGCGGCCGAGCTCGGCGGCATCAACACGCGCCGCACGATCATGATGACGTTCGTCCTGATGGGCGTGCTGTGCGCCGTCGCGGGCGCCGTGCAGACCGCGCGCCTCAACGCCGCGGTGACGAACCTGGGCATCCAGAACGAGCTGGACGTGATCTCCGCCGCGGTGATCGGCGGCACCTCGTTCGCCGGCGGCATCGGCACCATCTCGGGTGCCGTGCTCGGCGCCGTGATCATGCAGTCGCTGCGCTCGGGCATGGTGCTGCTGCGCATCGACTCGCCGTCGCAGGACATCGTCGTGGGCATCGTGCTCGTGACCTCGGTCGCGATCGACGCCTCCCTGCGGCGGCGCGACCGCAAGGCCGTGACGACCGCGCTCCTCGTCGGCCTCGTCGCCGCGGCCCTCATCATCCAGACGGGGCGCCAGTGACCGTGACGCCAGTGACTGGGACGCCGCTCGTCGAGATGCGCGACATCAGCGTCGCGTTCGGCGGACTGCGCGCCGTGGACGGCGTGAGCGTCGACCTGCGCGCCGGCGAGGTGGTGGCCGTCGTGGGGGGCAACGGCGCCGGCAAGTCGACGCTGATGCACACCCTCGCGGGGGCGCATCCCGCGGACTCGGGACAGATCCTCATCAACGGCGAGCCCGTCACGATCCACAACCCGCGGGACGCCCGCACCCACGGCGTCGAGGTGATCTACCAGCGACTCGCACTCGCCGACAACATCGACGCCGCCGCCAACGTCTTCCTCGGACGCGAGCTGCGCACCCGCACGGGGTCGCTCGACGACTCGGCCATGGCGTCCGCCACGCGCGACGTGATGAAGCGACTCAACCCGCGGTTCAGCAACCTCAAGACCGCGGTGCGCTCCCTCTCGGGCGGCCAGCGCCAGTCGGTCGCGATCGCACGCGCCGTGCACTTCAACGCCAAGATCCTGATCATGGATGAGCCGACGGCGGCCCTCGGCCCGGCCGAGACGGCGCAGGTGCGGGAGCTGATCGGCCAACTCAAGGCCGAGGGCCTCGGCATCTTCCTCATCAGCCACGACATCCACGACGTGTTCGACCTGGCCGACCGCATCAGTGTGATGATGCAGGGCCGCCTCGTCGGCACGGTGGACAAGCACGCGGTCACCAAGGACGAAGTGCTCGCGATGATCATCATGGGGACGAAGCCCCGGGGCTAGATCTCCGCGGCCCTCGCGGCGACGGCCGCATACGCGGCG
>CAXRBC010000154.1:0-6294 GCA_964228515.1 Ilumatobacteraceae bacterium | reverse complement strand
GGCCGCGGCCTCCATCGCACAGGTCCACGCGGCGCGCCTCGCCACCGGCGAGGAGGTCGTGGTCAAGGTCCAGCGACCGTCGGTCGGCGAGCTCGTGCGCCGCGACCTGCGGGTCATGGCCTGGCTCGCGCCGCACCTGGTCGGGCGCATCAAGGTCTCGGCGCTCGCCAATCCCCCCGCGCTCGTCGAGCTCTTCGCCGAGACGATCGTCGAGGAGCTCGACTTCCGCATGGAGGCCGACAACATGGTCGAGATCGCGGGCATCCTGCGCGAGCTCGGCCAGGACGGATACGTGGTGCCGCGCCCGCACCCCGAGCTCGTCACGCGCCGCGTGCTCGTGATGGAGCGACTCGAGGGCTTCAAGTTCGACGACGCGGCGGGCATGCGCGAGGCGGGCATCGACACGGTCGCCGTCGTGCGCACCGGCATGGTGGCGTTCATGGAGGGCGCGCTGGTGCACGGCGTGTTCCACGGCGACCTCCACGGCGGCAACCTCTTCGTGATGCGCGACGGACGCACCGCGCTCCTCGACTTCGGCATCGTGGGGCGCCTCACCGGCGCGCGCCGCCTCGCCTTCCTGCGCCTGATGCTCTCGGCGACGACCAACGATGTGCGCGGGCAGGTCGCGGCGCTCCGCGATCTCGGCGCGCTCCCGATGGACACGGACCTCGACGCGGTCATCGCCGACCTGGGCCTCGGCCAGCCGACGATCGACCCGACCACGCTCTCGGCGGAGGAGCTCGTCAAGGAGGTGCAGCGCGTCACCAAGGCCCTGCTCGGCTACGGCGCGCGCATGCCCAAGGAACTGATGCTCTACGTCAAGAACCTGGTGTTCCTCGACGGGGCCATCGCCGCGCTCGCGCCGGACCTGGACCTGCTCGGCGAGATCGCCAACATCTCGATGCTCTTCGCGCAGCGCCACGGCGAGCGCCTCGGGCGCGAACTCGGCATCGACCACACGGCCGTGGAGATCAACCTCGACAGCGTCAAGGCCGGCTTCGGCGTGGAGGCCGACGTGGATCGGCTCACGTACCGCGAGCTGCGCGAGCGCCGCGAGCTGATCCAGCGCCGTATGCGCTCGCGCGTGCGCGGCTAGCCGCGTCGCCCGACGCCGCCCGCCGCCCCACGGTCGCGCCACCCCGCCCCGCCGTCGCCCGCGCCAGACTGTCGCGGTGCGCCTGCTCGTCGCCCGCTGCACCGTCGCCTACGCGGGCCGCCTCGACGCCTCGCTCCCCGAGGCGGTGCGCCTCATCATGATCAAGGGCGACGGCTGCGTCGCGATCCACGCCGACGGCGGCGCCTACAAGCCGCTCAACTGGATGAACGCGCCGAACGCGATCGAGGAGCACGACGACCGCATCGTGGTGACCAACCCCAAGGGCGAGACCCTCACGATCACCCTGCTCGAGCGCCTCAGCGACGCGACGCACGACCTCGGGGAGGACCCGGGCCTCGTCAAGGACGGCGTCGAGGCCCACCTCCAGGTGCTGCTCGCCGCCGCGCCGGCGGCCATCGAGGACGGCCTCACCCTCGTGCGCCGCGAGTGGCCGACGGCGGTCGGCCCGGTCGACCTGCTGTGCCGTGACGCCTCGGGGCGCACCGTGGCGGTCGAGGTCAAGCGCCGCGGCGAGATCGACGGCGTGGAGCAGCTCGCGCGCTACGTCGAGTGCCTTCGCGCGGACACCTCGCTCGGCGACATCCGCGGCATCTTCGTCGCGCAGTCGATCAAGCCGCAGGCCCGCGTGCTCGCGGAGTCGCGCGGCTTCGCCTGGCGCGAGGTGGACTACGACGCGCTGCGGGGCCTGCGCCCCGACGACCTCACGCTCTTCTAGGCCGAGCCTCGCCCCGCGCGCGGAGCCCTAGGCCTGCGGCTGCGGCCAGCTCCCGGGGCGGCCGTCCATGCCCGAGTTCTTCCGCGCCGACGCGAGCAGTTGCTCCACCACCGGTCCGAGCGCGGTCGGGTCCGCGACCGGGTCGTGCGACGGCCCGCGCACCCACCCCTCGGCGATGGCGAGCGTGCGCCCGCTCGCCTCGAACACGCGCCCCGTCACGCCCTTGGACTCCGCGGAGGCGAGCCACGTCACGATCGGCGCGATCCAGCGCGGCGACTGGATCTCGCGCTCCTCGTCGGTGGGCGGGGTCGGCTGCAGGTTCTCCGTCATCCGGGTGAGCGCCACCGGCGCGACGGCGTTAACCGTCACGCCGTAGCGCGCGAGCTCGAGCGCGCTGATCACGGTGAAGGCCGCGATGCCGGCCTTGGCGGCGCCGTAGTTGGACTGACCGACGTTGCCGTAGATGCCGGAGACCGACGTGGTGTTGATGATCCGACCGTCCACGGGCTGCCCCGCCTTCGAGCGGTCGCGCCAGTACGCGGCGGCGAAGTGCGCGGGCGAGAAGGTCCCCTTGAGATGCACCTTGATGACCGCGTCCCACTCGGCCTCGGTCATGTTGGCCATCATGCGGTCGCGCAGGATGCCCGCGTTGTTGACCACCGCGTGCAGGTCGCCGAAGGTCTCGACGGCGGCCTTCACCAGCCGCTCCGCACCCTCGAAGCTCGAGACGTCGTCGCCGTTGGCGATCGCGCGGCCACCCGCCTGCTCGATCTCCGTCACCACTTGCTGCGCGGGGCTGGCGTCGCCCCCGCTGCCGTCGACGCCCGCGCCGAGGTCGTTGACGACGACGTGCGCGCCGTGGCGCGCGAGGCTCAGCGCGTGCTCGCGCCCGATGCCCCGACCCGCTCCCGTGACGATCACCACGCGTCCCTCGCACAACCTCGCCATCACCGTCTCCCTTCCACGATTGACGCAATCTAGCCTTCGGGCTCGTGACGGCCGCCCTCGACGCCGACGTGGCCGTCGTCGGCGCGGGACCCGCGGGCGTGGCCGCATCGCTCACGCTCGTCGCGTCGGGGCGCGACGTGCTCCTGCTCGACAAGGCCGCGTTTCCCCGCGACAAGTGCTGCGGCGACGGCCTCACCACCGGCGCGCTGCGCCTGCTCGACGAGCTCGGGCTCGACCCCGCGAGCGTGCCGCGGTGGCGCGTGGCGCACGACGTGCGGCTGCGCTCGCCCTCGGGCCGCGAGGTGCGCCTCGACCTCCCGTCCGGGACGGGACTCTTCGCGGCGGTCGCGCCTCGCGCGGACCTCGATGCCGCGCTCGTGGCGCACGCGCGGGCCCGCGGCGTGCGTGTCCGCGAGCGCACCGGCTTCGCGCGCCTCACGCGCAACGACGCCCACGTCGAGATCGAGACCGACGCGGGCGAGCGCATCGCGGCCCGCTGGCTGGTGGCCGCCGACGGCATGTGGTCGCCCGTGCGCAAGGCGGCGGGGGTCGCCGACCAGGGATACCTCGGCGAGTGGCACGCGTTCCGCCAGTACGCGCGCGGCATCACGGGCCCGGCGCGCGAGCGGCTGATCGTGTGGTTCGAGCCCGACCTGCTCCCGGGCTACGCCTGGTCCTTCCCGCTCCCCGACGGCAGGGCCAACCTCGGCTTCGGCATCCTCCGCGGCGGTCGCCACTCGGTGCAGGACATGCACCGGCTCTGGCCCGACCTGCTGGCGCGGCCGCACGTGCGCGACGCACTCGGCCCCGGCGCGGAGCTCGAGGACCGCCACACGGCCTGGCCGATCCCCGCGCGGGTCACCTCTTCGACGCTCACGGCGGGTCGCGTGCTCTTCGTCGGCGACGCGGCCCGCACGGCCGACACCCTCACGGGCGAGGGCATCGGGCAGGCGCTCCTCTCGGGCATGCTCGCGGGCGGCGCGATCGTCCGTCGCGGCGCGGTGCGCGGGGACCGCGACGACGCGGCGGCCGTGCGCGGGGCCTACGAGCGCGCGATGCGCCGCGAGTTCTTCGCCGACCACCGGATGTCCGAGGTCCTGGGCCGCGTCCTGCGCAGCGAGCGCGCGGCCCGCGGCGCCATCCGCGTGGCGGGCCTCACGGCCTGGACGCGGCGCAACTTCGTGCGCTGGATGTTCGAGGACGAGCCGCGTGCCGCGGCGTTCACGCCGCGCCGCTGGCATCGACGCTTCCTTCGGCGCCCCGGCGCGTTCGCCCGCGCGGCCTGACGCGCGCCGCCCCGCACCATCCGCCGCACCCCGAGTAGCGTCTCGCGCCGTGCGCACGGCGATCACCGATCTCTTCGAGATCGAGCACCCGGTGATGCTGGCCGGGATGGGGGGCGTGTCGTACCACCGCCTCGTGGCCGCGGTGAGCGAGGCCGGCGGCATCGGCACCTTCGGCGCCTCGACCATGCGCGACGGCGAGCTCGCCCGCGAGAGCGCCGACCTTCGCCGGCTCACCGCGAGGCCGTTCGGCGTCGACCTGCTCACGGCGCTCCCCGACCACATGGAGGCCGGCGTGCGCGACGTCGTCGCGGGCGGCGCCCGCATCTTCGTCGCCGGGCTCGGCGTGCCCCGAGAGGTCATCGACCACCTGCACCGCCACGGCGTGCTCGTCGGGTCCATGTGCGGCAAGGTCCGCCACGCCGTCGCCGCGGTCGCGAGCGGCTGCGACTTCGTCGTCGCGCAGGGCACCGAAGCCGGCGGCCACACCGGCACGGTCGCCACGATGGCGCTCGTGCCGCAGGTGGTCGACGCCGTGGAGGGCAAGGTGCCGGTGGTCGCCGCGGGCGGCATCTTCGACGGGCGCGGCCTCGCCGCCGCACTCGCGCTCGGCGCGGCGGGCGTCTGGGTCGGCACGCGGTTCATCGCGACGCCGGAGGCGCGCGCCGTCGACGGCTACAAGGACTCGCTGCTCGCCGCCGCCGAGGACGGCACCGTCGTCACGCGCGCGTACACGGGCAAGACGTGCCGCACGATCCGCAACGAGTGGACGACGCACCACGAGCACCATCCCGAGGCGATCCGCCCGTTCCCCGAGCAGGTCCTCGTCTCGACACAGGCGGGGGTCAACCACCTGGGCTGGCCCGACGGCACGGCCGCCGACCCCGCCCGCGAGTTCTACCCCGCGGGCCAAGGCGTCGGGGCCATCGACGCGCTCGTGCCGGCCGGAGAGCTCGTCGCGCGCTTCGTGCGCGAGGCCGAGGACGCGCTCGCGGGCCTCGGGCTGCCGACCCGGCGCTGAGGGACGCATCGTGCTGCGCGTCCTGAGGGACAATCGCGACCTGCGACTGCTCTTCGTCGCGCAGAACCTCTCGTTCCTCGGCGACTGGTTCACCTTCGTCGCGCTCGCGGGTCTCGTGCAGGACGTGACCGACTCCAAGCTCCTGGTCTCCCTGCTCCTCGGCGCCTTCTCGCTTCCGTCCTTCCTCGCCTCGCCGATCGGCGGCCCGGCGGCCGATCGCTACGACCGGCGCACGCTGCTCGTCTGGGTCTCCCTCGCGCAGGCGGGCGCGGCGGCCTGCCTGCTGCTCGTGGGCGAGTCGCGGGTCTGGATCGCCTTCGTCGCGCAGGGCGCCATCGCGGCGTTCGCGGCCGTGGTGCGCCCCGCCGTCGAGGCGGCGTTGCCCAACATCGCGCGCGACCCAGACGAGCTCCGCCGCGCCAACGCGCTCTTCGGCTCGTCCTGGGGCGTGATGCTCGCGGTGGGCGCGGGCGTCGGCGGACTCTTCTCCGAGGCGTTCGGCCGTGACGCCGCGTTCCTCGCCGACGTCGCGACCTTCCTCGTCGCGGCCGGCCTCATCGCGGCGGTCCGCAGGCCGATGCAGCAGGAGCGCTCCGGCTCGCGACCGCGCATGCGGCCGATGGCCGACATGCACGAGGCCCTCCACCTCGCCCGCACCGACCCCACGATCCTCGCGCTCATCTCGTCCAAGATGACGTTCGCGGTCGGCGCGGGCGTCGTGAGCCAGCTCGCGGTCTTCGCCGCCGACTCGTTCTCGAGCGGCGACGCCGGCCGAGGCTTCATCCTGGGTGCGCGCGGTGTCGGCTCGGGACTCGGCCCGATCATCGCCACGCGGCTCGCGCGCGGCGACCTGCGCCGCATCGTGCTCATCTGCGGCCTCGCCGGGCTCGGCTTCGCCGCCGGCTACCTCGGCGCGGCGGCCGCACCGACGCTGCTCGTCGCGTGCGTCTGCGTCATGCTCGCGCACCTCGGCGGCGGCGCGCAGTGGACGCTCTCGACGTACGGGCTGCAGCTGCGCGCGCCCGACGAGATGCGCGGCCGCGTGCTGGCGGGCGACTTCGCGCTCATCACGCTCTCGCTCGCGGTCTCGAGCGTCGCGGCGGGACTGGTCTCGGAGGCGGTCGGTGCGCGGGCGACGGTCGCGGTGTTCGCGTGCCTCGCGGCGCTCGCGTCGGTGACCTACCTGCTCGCCACCCGCCGCGTCCGCGCC
>CAXRBC010000153.1:0-13978 GCA_964228515.1 Ilumatobacteraceae bacterium | reverse complement strand
GGAGCGGCGACTGCGGGCCTCGAAGCTCGCGGGTCGCACGGCGATCCCCGCCATCATCCGCGAGTCGGACGATCTCTCCAGCGTCGAGCAAGCCCTCGTCGAGAACATCCACCGCCAGGACCTCACCCCGCTCGAGGAGGCTGCTGCGTTCCAGCAACTCATCGACGACTTCGCCCTCACCCACGAGCGCCTCGCCGCGCGCGTCGGACGCAGCCGCACCCATGTCACCAACGCGCTGCGCCTGCTCGCCCTGCCGCCGTCGATCCAGCAACTCCTCGGCGACCGTCGGCTCTCGGGCGGCCACGCTCGCGCACTGCTCGGCGTCGCCGACCGCGCGACGCAGGAGACGCTCGCGAGGCGCGCCGCCGCCGAGGGCTGGAGCGTGCGCGCGACCGAGGAGGCCGTGCGCCTTGCGCAGGAGGCGGCCGGGCGCGCCAAGAAGCCGGCGCCCCAGACCGCGAAGAAGTCGTCGGACAGCGTGACCACTCCGAGTGGGGAGACCACCACGCTTCGTCCGCCAGGGCTCCTCGAGCTGGAACGGCTCCTCGGCGAGCATCTCGCGACGACGGTCTCCGTCTCGGTCGCGGGGGGCCGCGGCAAGGTCGTCATCGAGTTCGCCGACTACGACGACCTCGAGCGCATCTACAGGGTCATGATCGAAGGGCCGCCGACGACCTGACCCGGTCTCACCCTCTCGTATACGGTCCACACACCCTGTGGATGACCCTGTGGACGGGTCCTGAGGGTCGCGGCCCCTAACGGGCGGCGGGAAGGAACTCGGCGAGGTCGGCCAGGAGGGCCGCCTTGGGCTTGGCGCCGACGAGCTTCTTCTTCATCTCGCCGCCGTGGAACACGAGGAGCGTGGGGATGCTCATGATCCCGTACCGCTGGGCGACGTCGCCGTGATCGTCGACGTTGAGCTTCGCGATCGTGACCTTGCCGGCCTGCTCGGTCGCGATCTCGGCGAGCACGGGGGCGATGGCCTTGCAGGGGCCGCACCACTCGGCCCAGAAGTCCACGACGACCGCCGTGGTGGCCGACTTGACGGTCTCGTCGAAGTTGGCGCTGGTGAGGGTGACGACGTTGCCTGCCATGGGTCGCCCAGCCTAGTGCGGCGGGTGCCCGCGGCCGCCTAGTGCTGTGCTTCGAGCCAGCGTTCGCAGTCGATGGCGGCCATGCAACCCGAGCCGGCGGCGGTGATCGCCTGGCGGTACGTGCTGTCCTGGACGTCGCCGCAGGCGAAGACGCCCGGCACGTTGGTGTACGACGACCCGGCCCTGGTCTTGAGGTACCCGTTGTCGTGCATGTCCAGCTGGCCGGTGAACAGGTCGGTACTCGGCCGGTGGCCGATCGCGATGAACAGCCCCGTGACCGGCAGGGTCCGTTCGCCACCGGTGAGCGTGTCGGTGAGCACGACCCCCTCGAGTTTCTCGCCCCCGAGGATCTTGGTGACCTGGGAGTTCCACGCGAATCGCATCTTGGGGTTGGACCTCGCCCGGTCCTGCATGATCTTGGAGGCCCGGAGGGTGTCGCGCCGGTGCACGAGGGTGACGGTCTCGGCGAATCGGGTGAGGAAGGTCGCCTCCTCGATGGCGGAGTCGCCGCCACCCACGACCGCGATGTGCTGGCCGCGGAAGAAGAACCCGTCGCAGGTGGCGCAGGTGCTGACGCCGTGGCCGATCAGCCGGGTCTCGTCGGGGAGGCCCAGCATCAGCGAGCGTGCCCCCGTCGAGACGATGACGGAATCGGCCTCGTGGAGGGCGTCGCGGACCCAGACCTTGAACGGCCTGGCCGAGAGATCCACCCGGGTGGCCTTCTCGGTGATGAACGCGGCGCCGAACCGCTCGGCCTGCTCGCGGAACTTGAGCATCAGCTCGGGCCCCATCACGCCCTGGGGGAAGCCCGGGAAGTTCTCCACCTCGGTCGTGAGCATGAGTTGGCCGCCCGGCTGGTCGCTCGTCGACGACGGCTCGCCCTCGATCACGAGCGGCGAGAGGCTCGCGCGCGCCGTGTAGATCGCGGCGGTGAGGCCGGCCGGCCCCGACCCGATGATGATCACCTTGTGCCGCGCCATGCCGGCGCGAGGTTACCCGACGCTCAGTCCCCGCGGCCGTGGCGGCGGCGCAGCAGCGCGGCGCCCACGAGCACGAACGCCGCGGCGAGCCCGAGGTATCCGACCCACACCGCGTCCTCCCGCGACAGCCACACGTCGAGCACCTCGTGCACGCCGCGCGCCAGGGCGACGAGCAGCAGCACGGTCGCGACGACGACACCCGTGCCGATCACGAGGCTGAAGACGATGGCGCGCACCACCATCGCGACGGGTCGCGTCGCGACGTCGCGCACGGAGCCGACGCCGCGCTCGAGCAGGTCGGTGATGCGCGTCGCCCACCTCGGGTCGCGCAGCGGGCTCGTCATGGTCGGCCCATCCTCGCGCGTCAGGCGCCCGGTGCGGGCGCGGCGGCCGGCGCGGGCGAGAACGACAGGTCCTGCATCACGCCCTGGTACGGATTGCGTCCCGCGCACTGCGCACTCTCGCCGATCTGGCGCAGCGCGACGAGCACGTACCGCGCGGGCGTCGCGAGCGAGACCGTGGTGCGGGCGCGCCGCGTGTTGTAGTCCGACGCGACGCGCGGGCCCCAGCCCTCGATCGTCGACGGGGCGGAGTCGAGCGCGGCGTACACCTCGAGCGCCCAGGGCCCGTTGCGCATCGCGATCTCGAGCGACCCGGCCGACGCCGCGGTGAGCTCGACGAGCACGCCCACGTAGCCCTTGCGTCCCAGGTACTGGCTCGCGTAGCACTCGGTCGTCCAGGCCGTCTGGGGGTCTGCGTCGAGGAGCGCCGGGATCATCGCCTCGTTCTCCTGGGCGTCGTCGCCGAGCGGGTCGTAACTCGTGACGCGCTGGATGGTCGCGGGGTCGGCGATCGCGGCCGCCTCCGCCGCCGGGGTGGCGGCTTCGCCGCGGGTGAACGTGCGCACGGCCGCCACCAGCACGGCCGCGGCGAGCAGGCCGGCCACTGCCGCCAGCACCAGCGTCGTGCGGGTCCCCCGCCCGCCCGTCCCCGCCTCGGCACGGGTCGTCGGCGCCGCGATGCGTCGTTGGCGCACCGGCGTCTCGGCCTGTCGGGTGTGGAGCACGGGCTGTCCGGGGATGTGCGCGACGGCGGCGGCGTCGCTCGCGCGACGGCGGTGCGGCGGCGTGCCGAGCGACGGCTCCGGCTCGCGCACGAGCGATGTGTCGGTGGGCGACGGCGTGGAGACACCGGCGGGTGGCGTCATCGTCGTCGTCACGTCCTGCTGCCTGCTCGCGGCGGCCATCAGCGCGGCTCGCGTCTCCTCGCCCGTCGCGTAGCGGTGATCGGGGTTGCGCGCGAGCAGCCGGTGGATCACGCGCACGAGCTGCGGCGAGAGGTTCGGTTGCAGGTGCGCGAGGTCGGTCGGGTCGCGCTGCAGGCGCGCCAGCGCCGTCTCCGCGTCGTTGTCGCCGACGAACGGCACCTTGCCGGCGAGGCACTCGTACAGCACGAGCCCGAGGCCGTAGAGATCCGCACGACCGTCGAGCGGTTTGCCCCGCACCTGCTCCGGTGACAGGTACTTGGCGGTGCCCATCATGATGTTGTCGTTGGTCAGGTCGGAGCCGGTCACCGACAGCGCCTTGGCGATCCCGAAGTCGGCGAGGAGGAATCGTCCCTCCGGCGTGATCAGGATGTTGCCCGGCTTCACGTCACGGTGCACGATGCCCGCGCGGTGCGCGGCGTCGAGCGCGGCGGCGATCGCGGCACCCATGTGGATCGTGAGCTGCGCGCCGAGCTGCGTGCGACGGTCGAGCAGTTCGCGGAGGCTCTTGCCCTGCACGTACTGCATCACGACGGCCTGGCGGCCCTCGTCCTCCACCGAGTCGTAGACGGCGACGAGGTTGGGGTGGTTGAGCGCCGCGCAGGCGATCGCCTCGCGGCGGAACCGTTCGGCCACCGTCGGGTCGCTCGCGAGCTGCGGCTTGAGCACCTTGACCGCGACCTTGCGGTTGAGGAACGTGTCGGTGCCGAGCCAGACCTCGGCCATCCCGCCGCGCGCGATCTGCCGTTCGAGCCGGTACCGCCCCGCGATGACGCCGGCGTCCGTCGACCTCCCCGACGAGGTCTCCGGTGAGCGTTCGGGAGGACGCTCTGGCTGCGGCGCGGGCATCATCGGCGCCCGCGACGCTAGTTTCGCGACCCTTTTCGTTCGGGGAATGTCGTCGCGTCAGGCGACGTGGTACGTGACGCCGATCGTCCCGGGGCCCGTGTGCGAGCCGATGACCGACCCGATGTCGCCGACGACGATCTCGCCCGAGTGGGTCTCGCGCAGCTGCGCGACGAAGGCGTCGACGTCGGCGCACTGGGCGTGCAGCACGGCCACGTCGGTGACCGGGCCCGCGGCGCGGAACTGCTCGATGACGAAGGCGAGGGCCTTGGAGCGCGTGCGCTGCTTGCCCCCTTCGGCGACCTTGCCGTCCTTGACGGTGATGATCGGCTTGATCGCGAGCGCGGAGGCCAGCAGCGCCTTGGCGCCGCCGATGCGGCCGTTTTTCTTCAGGTTCTCCAGCGTGTCGAGCGCGCCCCACACGCGGGTGCGCTCCACCAGGCCCTCGACGGCGCGGGCCAGGTCCTCGAGGCTGGTCGCCGTGCGGGCGAGCCGAGCGGCGGCCAGCACGTTGATCCCCTCGCCCATCGAGGCCGAGCGGCTGTCCACGATGCGGATCGGCACGGTGACGCCCGACTCCTTGGCGCCCTGCTCGGCCGACTGCGCGGTCGCCGACAACTCGGACGAGAGGGTGACGACGAGGATGCCGGTCGCGCCCTCCGCGGCGAGGCGCTGGTACGCCGCGGCGAACTGCCCGGGAGCCGGCGCCGCCGTCTGCGGCAGCACGGGCGAGGCCGAACAGCGGGTCCAGAACTCGGCGGTCGTCATCCCCTCGCGATCCACGAACTCCTCGTCGCCGAAGCGGAACGTGAGCGGCACGAGCGTGATGCGCAGCTCGTCGACGAGCCGCTGGGGCAGGTCGCAGGCACTGTCGGTGACGATGCGGATGGTCATGACCGCGAGCGTAGTACGGGGTGGTTCTTGCTGATCCGCTTGCGGTACCTGCGACGCAGGTGCGTGATCCACCACACCGCGAGCAGCAGGATGCCCACACCGGTCACCGCGCGCCCGAGCCCCGCGATGGCGTTGACGCGCGCCGACACCTCGATGCGTCGACCGAGTTGACCGAGCCCGTCCGCGGTGAAGATGCGCACGTCGACGGGGAAGAGTCCGTTGGCGCGCGCGACGACGGGGATCGACACCTGCGCGCCGCCGCCCGCGGGCACGGTCACCACGACGGCGCCGGTGCGCACGTCGAGCTTGTCGCTCGCGACGCGCACCTGCACGGTGAGGGGCTCGCCGAGGTCGTTGGTCAGCTCGACGCGCAGCTCGCTGTCGCGACTGCCGAGGGTGAAGGTCGTGCCGGGCGCCACCCGCACCGCCGTGCGCACCGCGCGCAGCAGCCCGCGCAGCGACTCCACGTACTCGGTGCGCCGCGCCTCGGACAGGTCGTCGGATGGCAGCAGGTCGAGGAGACGTCCCATCGCCACCCTCGTCGGTGACGCGGCGTCGAGCGTGCTCGAGACGCGATCGACGGCGGTGCGCAAGTCGTCGACGAGGGCGAGCCGCGCCCCGAGGTAGGCCCGCGAGCGCGGCCGGAGCACGGGCTGCGCGGCCTCGGGCGGCGGCGGGGGCAGGTCGCGCAGCGCCGCCAGCCGCACCGCGCCGGGCAGGCGCTGCAGCACGAGCAACGCCTCGCGCATCACGTCGGCCGCCACGGGCGCGCCGGTGCGGGACGCGAGCACGTATCGGCGCGTCGCGGGGTCGCCGCCGCCGGCCACGATCTCGTCGCGCTCGGCGACGAGCTGCGCGGCGATGGCGGTGCCGGCGAGGAACGGGTTGTCCGCCGCGAGCGACAACTCGTTGGCGAGCAGGCCGTCGACGACGTGCAGGCCCACGACCGCGTCGCGGGTGCGCAGGCGCGAGGGCCGTGCGGCGCGGTCCTCGCCGGTGAGCGTGCTGCCGGCCTGCGGCAGCACCACGATCGAGCGCACGCCGAGCGTCGCGAGCGCCGCGACGCCGTCGTCGTCGAGCGGCGAGGTGGCGCCCCACAGCGAGTCGGCGCCGCGCGCGGCGACGCCCAGCCCGGTGAGCGCGGTGCGGCCCCGCGCGAGCATCGCGGACAATGCGTCGACGCGCCGCGAACGCGCCGCGTCGCCGGGATCGACGGGTACGTACGTGGTCGGTGCGATCGTGGCGCCGGCCATCGCGGCGGTGAGCCGCGTCCACGCCTCGCGGTCGCGGGCATCCGTCGAGGTGGCGATCCCCTCGAGCCACTCGGGCCGCGCGTGCAGCGTGAACGCCGAGGGGTTCACCTCGAGCAGCGCCGCCGCTCGCGCGGCGAGATCGCGCATCGCGTCGGTGACGACGAGCCCTCCCGCCGGCTGCAGCACCGTGCCGGGGTCGAGGCTGAGGAGCGGCGACACGGTCACGGGACCCTCGTCGTCGCCGGCGTCGAAGCGGTGCACGAAGGTCACGGCCCGCAGCCGCGGATTGCCCGCCGTGCGGACCTCCAGTACCACGGGGTAGATCCCCGGGCCGTCGAACTCCAGGCGGCGGGCGTCGGAGGCCGCGGTCCCGGGCCGGTCGGCGGCGGGCACCGTGAGGACGAACTGCCCGTCGTCGCGGATCGCGAGCCGCCCGGTGTCGAGTGCGTACTCGTCGCGGGCGACGATCGACTCCGGCGAGGCCAGCGCGCGCCGCACCCCCTCGGCGCCCGCGGTGACGCGCGCGCCCAGCGTGACGCGCAGCTCGTTGGGCTGCGCGGGGTCGCGGGCCACGAGGCGCGCGCGGAGCCGCGCATTGTCCACCGCGAAGACGAATCGCAGGGTGCCGGACGAGAAGACGTTGAAGTTCTGCGCGGTGACGCGCAGCGGCGGCACCGGCGCCTCCGCCCTCGCGGTGGCGGGCGCGACCGCGATCGCGGCCAGCACCGCGACGATCGCCACGGCCGCACGCGTGGCGCGCCGCACGCCCTCGACACTCAACGTGACCCGCACTCATCCACCATTACACACGTGCGTAGCCTGTGATGCGTGGTACCGCGGCGTTTCGCACCGGTGCTGGCCGAGGTCGAGCCGCTCGCGCGGCGATTCCGCGGCGCGGGCGCGCGGCTGTACCTCGTCGGGGGTTCGGTGCGGGACCTGATGCTCGACCGCAACGTCGACGCGCTCGACTTCGACTTCACCACCGACGCACGGCCCGACGCGGTGCGCTCGCTGCTCGAGGGCTGGGCCGACGCGATCTGGGCGCCGGGTGAGCGCTTCGGCACCGTCGCGTGCCGCAAGGGTGGCCGCACCTACGAGATCACGACGCACCGCGCGGAGGCGTACGCGCCGGAGTCGCGCAAGCCCGAGGTGCGCTTCGCCGACGACGTGCGCGCCGACCTCTCCCGCCGCGACTTCACGATCAACGCGATGGCGCTCGAGGTCACGAGTGACGCGCCCGAGCTCGTCGACCCGTTCGGCGGCATGGCGGACCTCATGGCACGGACGCTGCGCACGCCCCTCTCCGCCACCGAGAGCTTCTCCGACGACCCGCTGCGCATGATGCGGGCGGCGCGGTTCATCGCCACGCTCGAGGTGGCCCCGGTCGAGGAACTGGTGGAGGCCGTCGACGCGATGCACGACCGCATCGCCATCGTCTCCGCGGAGCGGGTGCGCGACGAGTTCGACCGGCTGATCGTCGCCCCGCGGCCCTCGCTCGGCCTGTGGTTTCTCGTCGACCACGGGGTCTGCCAGCACTTCCTCCCAGAGTTCGGCGCCATGCGCCTCGAGCAGGACCCGATCCACCGCCACAAGGACGTGCTCACCCACACGATCGCCGTGATCGAGAACGTGGCGCTCGACGCCCCCTGCGACCTGCGCATCACGCGCCTCGCGGCGCTCTTCCACGACATCGGCAAGCCGCGCACGCGCCAGATCCGCCCCGGCAAGGGCGTGACCTTCTACCACCACGAGGTCGTCGGGGCCCGCATGACGCGCGAGCGGATGCGGGCGCTCAAGTACCCGGCCGCCGACGTCGAGGCGGTGTCCGAACTCGTGGCGCTCACCTCGCGCTTCCACACGTACCAGCTGGGCTGGACCGACTCCGCGGTGCGCCGGTACGTGCGCGACGCGGGGCCGTGGCTCCGCGAGCTCAACGTGCTGACCCGGGCCGACTGCACCACGCGCAACGAGCGCAAGGTCGCGGCGCTCGCCCGGCGCATGGACGAGCTGGAGACGCGCATCTCCGAGGTCTCCGCGCGCGAGGAGCTCGCGGCCATGCGCCCCGAGCTCGACGGCCTCGAGGTCATGTCGCACCTCGGCATCGGGCCGGGCCGCGCCATCGGCGCGGCGCTCGACCACCTCATGGAGATCCGCCTCGAGGAGGGCCTCGTGGGGGACGCTGCGATCCGCGCCCGCCTGGACGCGTGGTGGCGCGATCACGCGGCGCAGTACCCTCCCGCATCATGACGGGCGAGGTCGACCACCGGCTCGCGCGTCGCGCGCTGATCAAGCAGGTGCGCGCCGGCGAGGTGTCGCGCACGTCGGTCTGCGACGCGCACCCCGAGCTGTTGCGCGTCGCGCGCCGCTTCGGCCGTCGCACGCGGGTGACCTGCCCGATCTGCGCCGAGGACCACCTCGTCACCGTCTCCTACGTCTTCGGGCCGCGCCTGCCGAGCCACGGGCGGTTCGTCGAGACGCGCGCGGAGCTCGAGGCGTTCGACGCCCGCCCGGAGCACTTCACCGCCTACCTCGTGGAGGTCTGCCGCGCCTGTTCGTGGCACCACCTGCTGACCCAGAGCCCGCTGGGCGGGAGGCGCAGGTCGGCGATCGCCCGGTCGTCGGTACACTGACGCCTCCACATACCTGCCCCCACGGGGGCCCCGCGCCGTCGACGACGGACGGGTCCGAAGGGAGTTGCATGCGATGCGCGCATACGAGTTGATGGTCATCCTGAGCGGTGCCCTGGACGACAACGCGGCCCACTCGTGGCTCGGGAACGTGACCAAGTCCATCCAGGCCGTCGGCGGCGCCGTGCACGGCTCCCCCGACTGGTGGGGCCGCCGTCGGCTCGCCTATCCGATCGCCAAGCAGCACGACGGGTACTACGCCGTGTTCAACGTGCTGGCCGAGGGCGGGGCGCTCGACGAGGTCGAGCGCGGCCTGCGCATCTCGGACGACGTGCTGCGCCACAAGTTGATCCGCCTCCCGGATGCCGAGGCGGCCCGCCGCGGCATGGCCGTGTCCGCCTGATCGCGCACACAACACCCGTCACCTACCTTCGACCCTTCCCCACGAACGGAGCATCACCATGGCAGACAACACCGTCACCCTCATCGGCAACCTGACGCGCGACCCCGAGATCCGATTCACGAGCACCGGGCGCGCCGTCGCGTCGTTCGGCCTCGCGGTCGGCCGTCGCTACCAGGTCAACGGCGAGTGGCAGGAGCAGACCTCGTACTTCAACGTCACGGCCTGGGGCCAGCTCGGCGAGAACGCCGCCGCCACCCTCGGCAAGGGCAACCGCGTCGTCGTCACCGGCCGTCTCGAGCAGCGCGAGTACACCAACCGTGAGGGCGAGAAGCGCACTGCCATCGACGTGATCGCCGACGAGCTCGGTCCCAGCCTCCGCTGGGCGACCGCCACCATCGAGCGCAACCCCCGCCCCGAGGGCGGCCGCGGAGGTGCGGCCGGCGGCGACGGCGGTCAGCCCGCCCCGAGCCGCGGCACCAACCCCGGCACCGAGACCTCGCCGTTCGACGGCGAGGAGCCGTTCTGACGGACCACCCCTAGAAGGAGACGAGCCAGCCCATGACCAGCAAGCGCAACAAGGCCCGCGCCGCCAAGGCGGCCCAGCGCAAGGTGAAGAAGCGTCCCAACACGCTCGCGCAGGAGAACATCACCTACATCGACTACAAGGACGTGAACCTGCTGCAGCGCTTCATGTCCGACCGCTCGCGGCTGCGCGCGCGGCGCATGACGGGCAACGACGTGCAGCAGCAGCGCGACATCGCGACGGCGGTCAAGAACGCCCGCGAGATGGCGCTCCTGCCGTACACCAAGCGCGTCGCCGCCACCCGCATCCCGCGCGGGCGGGACGGCGAGGGTGGCCCGCGCCGCGGCCGCGACGGCCGTGACGGTCGAGACGGCGCGCCCGAGGCCGCCGCGCCCGAAGCCACTGGCGGCGCGGCGACCGACGCCTCGACCGGCGACGTGACCGCCGCCGCGACGCCGGAGGTGACGTCGTGAAGGTCCTGCTCCGCGCCGACGTGAAGGGCGTGGGGCGCCGGGGCGACGTCGTCTCGGTCTCCGCGGGCCACGCGCGCAACTTCCTGCTGCCCAACGACCTGGCGATCGTCGCCACCGACGCGACCGTCGCCCAGGCCGAGGCCATGCGCAAGTCGCGCGAGGCCAAGGTCGCGGCCGACCGCGAGTCGGCCCGCGAGGTCGCCGCGTCGCTCGGGTCGCGCACGATCACGATCCGCGCCAAGGCCGGGCCCGAGGGTCGGCTCTACGGCTCGGTGGGTGCCGCCGATGTCGCGGCTGCCGTCGCCGAGCAGGCGGGCGTGTCGATCGACCGCAAGCACGTCGCGCTCGACGAGCCGCTCCGGGAGCTCGGCACCCACCAGGTGTCGGCGGAGCTGTTCGACGGCGTGACCTGCACGCTCTCGGTCTCCATCGTCGCCGGCTGACCCGTCCACAGGGTCGTCCCCATGTCATCCACGGGGGCGCAGGGGTTGTCCACAGGCAGATCACAGGGTTGTGCCCCTAGCGATCCACACGCGCGCCGCGGCATGGTGACGGCATGAGCATCGCCGAGTTCCCGCGCGGCGAGCGCACGGACCGGGGCGAGCGCGGCGGGCGCGAGCGCCAGACGCAGCGCATCCCGCCGCACAACGTCGAGGCCGAGGCGTCGCTGCTCGGCGCCATCCTCCTGTCCAAGGATGCGATGTCGATCGCGCAGGAGCGCGGGCTGCGCAGCGACGAGTTCTACAAGCCGACGCACCAGTTCATCTTCGACGCGATGCGGGCGCTCAACACCGCGGGCGAGCCGATCGACGCCGTCACCGTCGCCGACGAGCTGCGACGCGGGGGTCAGCTCGACGCCGTCGGTGGCGTGGAGGCGCTCGTCGCGCTGCAGAACGCCACGCCGTCGGTCACGAGCGCGGAGCGCTACGCGCGCATCGTGCGCGACACCGCGGCGCTGCGCCGCCTCATCGCGGTGGCCGCCGACATCGCCGAGATCGGCTTCAGCGGGCCCGACGACGTGGCCCGTGCGCTCGACGACGCCGAGTCGCGCGTCTTCGACGTCTCGGAGCGCAACGTCGGTGACACCTCCAAGCGCCTCGAGGCCCTCATGGCGGACGTGATGGAGCGCCTCGAGGACCGGGCCTCGTCGCGCGAGACGATCACGGGTCTGCCGACCGGGCTCCACGACCTCGACAAGATCCTGCTCGGCTTCCAGCCCGGGACGCTCAACATCCTGGGCGCCCGTCCCGCGATGGGCAAGAGCGCGCTCGCGCTGCGCATCGCGGTGCACGCCGCGCAGGCGACGGGCAAGCCCGTGCTGTTCTTCTCCCTCGAGATGGGCGCCGCCGAGCTCGCGCAGCGCGTGCTCTCCAGCGAGGCGCGCGTCGACTCGACGCTCCTGCGCAACGGTCGCGTGTCGCAGAACGACTGGCAGAAGATCGGGCTGGCGCTCGGCACCCTGACGGTGCCGCTCATCATCGACGACAGCCCCGGCACCTCGGTGGCGGCCATCCGGGCCCGAGCCCGACGCACCGTGAGCCGCGAGGGCGGCCTCGGCCTCATCGTCATCGACTACCTGCAGCTCATGGGGGCGGACGACAACAAGCCGGAGAACCGTCAGCTCGAGGTGAGCGAGATCAGCCGCAAGCTCAAGCTGCTGGCCCGCGAGTTCGGCGTGCCGGTCCTGGCGCTCAGCCAGCTGAGCCGCGCGCTCGAGGCCCGCACGGACAAGCGTCCGACCCTCTCGGACCTGCGCGAGTCGGGCGCGCTCGAGCAGGACGCCGACGTCGTGATGTTCCTGTACCGCGACGAGGTGTACAACCAGGACTCCAAGGAGTCCAAGGGCGCGGCCGAGCTCAACGTGGCCAAGCACCGCGCCGGTCCCCTGGGCAAGGTCCGCCTCTCCTGGATCTCGGGCTACACCCGCTTCGAGAACTGGGGCGAGGACCGCCCGGGCGACGAGGGCTGAGCGTGTTCCTCGGCGAGGACATCCTCGCCTGGCTCGTCGCGGCCCTCGGCGGCGCGATGTGCGTGGGCAACGTCGCCGCGCTGCTGCGGCCCCGGTCCGCCCCGCGCGAGCAGGGCGAACTCTCTCGCGCGCCGGTGGCGCGCAGCGTGGCGATGGCGCTCGTCGGCGGTGTCGCGGCGGTCTGGGCACTCGCGAGCCTGCGCTAGGCGCGCTTGCCCCGCCTCGCTCGAGCGGGTGACGGGAATCGAACCCGCGTTCTCAGCTTGGGAAGCTGATGTTCTGCCATTGAACTACACCCGCGATGTCGGCCCGGCGTCACCGTGCCGCGTCGCGCACGAGCGTATCGGCGGCGACCGCCCGCGGGCCCGTGGCTAGCGTGATCCCACCGTGATCCTGTCCGACCGCAGCATTCGCGAGGCGCTCGCCGCGGGGCGGATCGTCGTGGATCCGCTGGACGAGGCGTGCCTGCAGCCGTCGTCCATCGACGTCAAGGTGTCCAATCTCTTCCGCGTGTTCCGCAACCACACGGCGCCCGCGATCGACGTGAAGCAGGACCTCACCGACCTCACCGAGCTCGTCGAGGTGCCGATGGACGGCGTCTTCATGCTCCATCCCGGGGAGTTCGTGCTCGGCTCCACGCTCGAGCGTGTCGCCATCGGCGACGACCTCGTGGCACGCGTCGAGGGCAAGAGCTCGCTCGGCCGGCTCGGGCTGCTGATCCACTCGACCGCGGGCTTCGTCGACGCCGGCTTCGACGGCCACATCACCCTCGAGTTGTCCAACGTGGCCAACCTGCCGATCACGATCTACCCGTCGATGAAGATCGGACAGGTCAGTTTCATGACGATGACGACGCCGGCCGATCACCCGTACGGCAAGGGCGCACGAGGGTCCAAGTACCAGAACCAGCGCGGCCCCACCCCGAGCCGCTACTTTGAGAACTTCCGCTGACGGACCTGCTCCGTCGCACGACCGACACATCGAAGGGAACCGCAATGGACACGATCATGCTCATCGGGAGGATCCTCCTCTCGCTCATCTTCCTCGCCTCGGGGATCGGCCACCTCACGAAGGCCGACGCCATGACGGGCTACGCCCAGTTCAAGAAGGTCCCGTCGCCCAAGGCGTCGGTCCTCCTCTCGGGCGCGCTCATGCTCCTCGGCGCCGCCGGCGTGATCCTCGGCGTCTGGGCCGACCTCGCCGCGCTCGTGCTCGCGATCCTCTCGATCGTGATGGCGCTGATGATGCACAAGTTCTGGGCCGAGACCGATCCCCAGGCCAAGGCGGCCGAACAGGCCGGTTTCTTCAAGAACCTGGGCCTCGCCGGCGGCATGCTCGCCGTCTACGCCGTCGCCGCCACCGACCAGTTCGGCTGGGCGCTCGGGAGCACCATCCTCAGCTGATTCCTCGCGCGGCCCGTCGCCGCGGGGTCTACTCCCCGGCGACGGGCTCGCGCAGCGGCGCCGGGGAGGTTCCCAGGTGGCGCCGAAGTCGGCTGAGAACTCTGGGAATATCGCGAAACAGCCAGCGGTCGACGTAGGGGACTCTCGAGTCGACGGCATTTCGCAGCGATGGTTGCCACCAGTAGTTGTTGCGCGGGATTGTCCGCAAGAAGCGGCGAAAGTATGGATTGGTCTCCGAGGATCGCGTGG
>CAXRBC010000152.1:0-9034 GCA_964228515.1 Ilumatobacteraceae bacterium | reverse complement strand
CTCGAGCTCGCGGTCCTTGGTGATCGGGTGGTGCAGCGTGACGACGGTCGGCAGCATGCGGTCGATCGCGAGGATGCCCGTCCCGAGGCACTGGTTGTCGTGCACGAGGTCGAAGTCGCCGCGCCGCTCCCGCAGCGCGCGGGCGGCGCGGCTGCTGAAGGCCCGCGGCTCGCCGAACCGGCCGCGCAGGAACTCGGCGGCCTCGACCACGTCGGGCCCGGACCGCAGCTCCCAGTCGGCCGGGACCCGTCCCGGGTACTGGTCGTGGAAGAGGTCGAGGCTCGGCAACCGGTGGAGCGGCACCCGCGGGTCGAGCACCGGGTACGGCTGCCCGCCGAACACCTCGACGTGGTGGCCCAGGTCGACGAGGGCCTTGGTCAGGTGCCGCGTGTGGACGCCCTGGCCGCCGACGTGCGGCTTGCCTCGGTAGGTGAGGTACGCGATGCGCAGCGGGCCGCGCGGGTCGCCGCCCAGCGTCATCGGGTCAGGCTACTGGCGGCTCCCCGCGTCGTGACCGGCGGCGCGCGGCTCGCGCACGACGACGATGCGCATCGTGCGACGCATCGTGGCGCGCGGCGCGAGCACGAGCGGCTCGATCGTGAAGCCGTCGGGCGGGCCCGATTGCGGCTCCACGCAGAGCGCGTGCGACGGCTGGTCGTACACGACCCAGTGCGAGCAGTCGCTCTCGACGCGCAGCGCGAGATCGTCCCACCGCACGACGGGCGCGGCGAGCGCGCCGGTGAAGCAGTCGTCGTGCGGTCCTGGCGTCGGCGCGACGCGCGCGCCCGTGGGGATGCCGTCGGCGTCGCGCACGTACATCTCGCGAAACGAGGCGTCGAGCGTGCACGGGCGGACGAACCACGGGTGCCACCCGACCTGCACCGGCATCGATGCGTCGGCGGCCGTCACCTCGAGCGTGCACTCCACCGACGTGCCGTCTGAGTCGTCGACGAGGCGCACCTCGTGCGACACGGAGCCACCGAGCGGCCAGCGCGGACCGAGGTCCGCCGTCATGCGCACGCCGCGCGCATCGGCGTGCACCACCCGCCACGCGACGTCGAAGACGGTGCCGTGGATCGCGTGGTCGCCGTGGTTGACCGCGAGCCGATGCGTCACGCCGGCATGGGTGAACGCACCACGCCGCACGCGCCCCGCCCACGGCACCATCGGGTACGCACCCCAGCCCATCGCGCGACCGTCGGGTGCGGCGGTGAGGAGGCGCTCGCGACCGTCGACCACGAGCGACGCGAGCCGTGCCCCGTCGCGCGCCGAGACGGTGCAGGCCACTCCTCGGGCGGCGTCGCCGACCGCGAGGCGCACCCGGCGCGGGCGGCGCAGCGCGGCGAACCCGAGCGGAGCCGCGAGGGCCGCGATCCAGGGCCCGTCGCCGAGTCGCGAGTAGATCGTGCGACCCTCGCGCAGCGGCAGCGCGGCGACGAGCACGCCCGCCTCGCCGATGTCGAGCTCGCGCGCGGCGGGCCCGTCGGGCGCCCCGCGCCTCCCGCCCACCTGTGCGCCGTCGGGGGCGAGCACCGTCGTGTACCCCGTCGTCGCGACCTGCGCGAGCCAGCGCGACTGCTCGATCGCGCGCAGCGCGTTGGTCGCGACCTGTTGGCGGTGGAGGCTGTTGCCGGTGTAGCGGGAGCCGTTGGTCGGGTTCACGAGCGCGCCGCCGCCAGCCTCGACGCCGGCGTTGGCCCTCCCTGCGAAGAACGCCTCCCACGAGATCGACACGCCGAGCGTCGCCGGCTCCCGGTCGCCCGCCGTGATCCGCAGCGACGCGGGCCCGTCGCCCGCGACGGCATCGGTGGGCACGCGGTCCACGGGCGCGCCGATCGACGCGAGCGCTCCGCGCAGCCCGGCGGGGACGTACTCGCCGAACGGCACGCGCCGCACCTTGTCGTAGCGGCCCGCGATGGCGCCGTCGGGCAGCACCACCACCTGCGCGTTGACGAACCGCCCGGGCCCCGCGTCCTCCGTGACGCCGATGAGCAATGGCGCGCCGAGGCGCGCGGCCTCGGCCGCGACCTCGACGCGCGCCCCGCTCGCGGCGAAGTCCGCGACATCCACGACGTTCTCCGGCCAGACGACCGCGTCGAGCCCGTCGCCCGCCCCGATGGCGCGCGTCGCGTCGAGGTGCCGCTCGACCACCCGGCGCGGATCGGTGCGGATGGCGAGCACGCCCTGCGGGCCGCCGCCCTGCACCAGCGCGAGACGCACCTCGCCGCCCGCGTCGTGGACGCCGAGCCGGGCGAGCGGTCCGCCGAGCGCGCTCAGCGCGGCGAGACCCGCCGCGCCGAGCGCGCGCGGCCCGAGCGGGTCGCGCCGCCGCGCGGTGTGCACCACTTCTGCGAGCAGCGTGCCCGCCTGCATGGCGGCCCAGCCCACGAGCACGGGTCCTCCGAGCGACGCGAGCGACGCGTACGGCGTCGTCGCGAGCGCGATCGGTACGGTGGCGATCGGCACGCCCCCGAAGGGCGCCGACCAGCGCACCGCCTCGGCGAGCGCGTGCGCCGCGGGCCGTGCCCACGCCGAGGCACCGGGTCGTCGGCGCGAGAGCGTCGCGGCGAGCGCGGCGGCGAGCGCGTGCAGCGAGGCGAACGCCGCGACGGCGACGACGTAGCCGGGCGCCGTGAGGTGCCACATCCAGCCGGCGCCGATCGCGAGCCACGCCGCGGCGAAGGTGGCGCCGAGTGCCGCCTGCGCGCCCGCGCCGACGCCGCGGCAGATCGCGTGCAGCACCGCCCACGCGGCGAACGCGAGCGGCCACACGCCCCACGGGGGCAGCGCGAGCGCCATCGCGGCGCCAGCGCCGAGCGCGGCGGCGAGCGCCGGCCCCCGGCGCGCCGTGCGCGTCACGGCCCGCTAGGCGCGGCGCACGCGCCCGCGGAGGGCGGCGAAGGCGAGCGAGAACGACAGGGCGCCGACCAGCGCCGTGGCGCCGAGCCCCTCGAGGATCGGCCGTGCGCTCCAGCCCTGCAGCACGATCGTGCGCATGCCCGCGAGCACGTAGGTCGTCGGGTTGAAGTCCGCGGCGGTCGACAGCCACCCCGTGAGCGCCTCCTGCGGCAGGTACGCGGTGGTGAGGAACGCGAACGGGAAGAAGAGGAGGAACGAGTTGTTGACCGCCGTCGGATTGCCCGTCTTGAGCGCGATCGCGTAGGGGAAGCCGGTGAACGCCAGGCCCCATGCGCCCGCGAGCAGGACGAACGCGACCATCCCCACCACGCCCGTCGCGAACTGCACCCCGATGATCGCACCGATGATCACGACCGGGATCGAGAGGACCATCACGAGCGCGAGGTCGGCCACCATCAACCCGAGCAGCAGCGTCGCGCGCCGCACCGGGGTGAGGAGGAGTCGGTCGAGGTAGCCGTCCTGGATGTCGATCACGAGCGACGCAGCGCGCGACACTCCGGTGACGGCGAAGATCACGGCGACGGGCAGCTGGAAGCCCTTGAAGTCGAGGCCGCCGGGGGTGTTGCCCTCGACGAACGTCTGGAGCGAGCCGATGTTGACCACCAGGAAGAAGATGGGCACGATCAGCGCCGGACCGATCGACTCGGCGTCGCGCCACGTGAGGCGCAGCGCGCGCAGCGCGACCGACGCGAGGTCGCGGGCGAATCCCGCGGGCCGCGCGTGCACGCGCACCTGCTCGGCGCCGCTCACGCGGCCTCCCCGCCGCGCATGCGTGCGCCCGTCGCGTGGAGGAAGACGTCGTCGAGCGTCGGCGTGCGCAGCGTGATGGCCTGCACGTGGATGCCGGCCCCGGCGAGCGCGACGGCGACCGCGCTGACGGCGGCCGCCCCGTCGCCCACCGACACGATGACCTCCTCACCCTGCACCTCGATGCCCTCGACGCGCGGCACGCCCGCGAGCGCGGCCGGCGCCCGCGACGCGTCGGCGCGGGACGCGCGCACGACGATCACGTCGGCGCCGATCGAGCGCTTGAGGTCCGTCGGGGTGCCCTCGGCCACGATGCGGCCCCGCGCGATGATGCCGACGCGGTGCGCGAGCGCGTCGGCCTCGTCGAGGTACTGGGTGGTGAGGAGGATCGTCATGCCCAGCCGCTCGTTGAGGTGCCGCACCTCGTCCCACACGGCGGCCCGGCTCACGGGGTCGAGGCCGGTCGTCGGCTCGTCGAGGAAGAGGACGTCGGGCTGGTGCACGAGGGCCGCGGCGAGATCCAGGCGGCGCTTCATGCCGCCCGAGTAGGTGGAGATGCGCCGGTCGATCGCGTCGCCGATGTCGACGAGGCCGAGCAGGTGTGCCACGCGCGCCGCGCGCTCCCGCGCGTCGAGCCCGTAGAGCCGACCCTGCATGTCGAGCAACTCACGGCCGGTCTGCTTGGGGTCGAGCGCCGCCTCCTGCAGCGCGACGCCGATGCGGTATCGGACGAGCTCCGGCTCGCGCACGACGTCGTGGCCCGCGATGCTCGCCGTGCCGGCCGTGGGCGCCAGCAGCGTGGTGAGCATCCGCACCGTGGTCGACTTGCCCGCGCCGTTGGGGCCGAGGAAGCCGTAGATCTCGCCGGTCGCGACCCGCAGGTCCACGCCGTCGACGGCGCGGGTCTCGCCGAACGCGCGCACCAGGCCGGTCGCCACGATCGCATCCGTGCGGCCCACGCGGGCCGATGCTACCGACGGTCCTCCGCGCGCCCGAGGTGCGACTCGAGTCGCGCGATGCGTCGGCGCAGCGGGGGGTGCGACGCCACGACCCATGCGCGGCGCTCGTCGTCGTCCGCGACCTCGCCGCGCGCGTCGCGCGTGCGCACGAGCGCGCGCAGGAGCTCGACGCCGAACCCGAGTTGGGCCGCACGGCGGTCCGCCTGGTACTCGGATGCGTGTCCCACCGCGTCGCCGAGTGCCTGCGAGAGGAGCAACGCGGCGACGAGGATCGACGACGCCACCGTGAGCGTCGCGGCGACGAACAGGGCCGCGAAGCGCAGCACGGGCACTCGCGCCACGAGCGACTCCGCCGTGGCCTCCGCCACCCGCTGGAGCGCGAACCCGAGGCGCGCGAGCGCGACGATGGGCAGGCTCATCCACTGCGCGACGGCGAGCGCGACGGTGTGCGATCCGAGGTGGTGGCTCAGCTCGTGCGCGAGCACGCCCGCGAGCTCGCGCGGCTCCAGCTCGCGCACCGCGTAGGAGCTCACGACGAGCAGGTGCCCGCCGGACGCGAAGGCGTTGACCTCGTCGCCGTCGACCACGGCCAGCACGTAGCGGTCCTCGCCGACGCCCGCGGCGCGCGCCACCCGCGCCCACGCCTCCTCCAGGTGCGGGCGCTCCTCGGGTCGCGGCGACCGCGCGCCGAGCAGGCGGGTGAGCAGCAGGCGCTCCACCCACGGCGAGAAGAGCACCACGCCGAGCAGCAGGACGCTGGCGGCGAAGAGCGGGTAGCCGACGTCGCCCCAGATGCGAAACGGCAGCCAGTAGACCGCGACGGTCGCCAGCCAGACGGGGGCGAGCGCCGCGACGGGTGCCAGCGAGGCGAGCGCGGCCGGCTCGACCGTACGGCGGGAGGTCACGGCGGGCTCAGCCCGCGGCGCGGAGCGCCTCGGCCAGCGCCTCGGGCACCACGGGGTTGAAGTACTCGCTCGTCGCGACCTCGGCCGCGGCGATGTAGCGCGGCACGCCGGGGGAGCGCCACGGCGAGACCAGCTCGACGTGGCACCACGCCCGCTCGTACGCGGGGCCGCCGCGGCGCGGGCGCTGGTTGATCCACATCATGTACGGCACGTCGGCGCCGAGGTGCCGCTCGAGTCGGCCGAGCGCGTCCACGAGCATGCCCGCGAGCGCGTCGCGATCGGCGTCGCCCATCTCGTCGAGGTCGCCCACGCGCGCAAGCGGCGCGATCTCGATCGACGCGGGGAACACGGGTGCGTGCGGCACCCACGACGCCCACCCGTCGGCGCGCGCCACGACGCGCGACGGCTCGGGGTCGGGCTCCCAGCCGCCGGCCCAGCGACGCGCGCTGCGCTCGGGCACGTGGTCGAAGGCGTAGAGCTGGCCGTGCGGATGGTCGATCGTCGCGCCGACCTCGCGACCGCGATTCTCGAAGACCAGCACGGTGCGCACGCCCTCGTCGGCGAACTGCACGGCGGTGCGCTCCGCCCACAGGTCGACCACGTCGCGCACGCCGCGCACGCCCATGCGGGAGAGTCGGGTGTCGTGATCGGGGGAATAGAGGATCACCTCGCAGCGGCCGGCGTCCATCGCCGGCCACCGGTGGGCGAACCACCGCGTCGCGTACGGCTCGGGCGCCTCGAGGCCGCCGACGCAGAAGGGGCAGCCGGTCGTCGGCAGGTTGGGTCGGCCCTGGCGCGCGCCGACGACGTGCACGGTCGTCCCCGTCCACTGGTCGCGGCGCACGTCGCCCACGGCGGCGTCCCTGCCCTAGTCGGGGAGGCGCGCGCCGGTGGCGTCGTCGAAGAGGTGGACCGCTCCGGGCCGCACGGCGAGGTGCACCTGCGCCCGCTCGCCCGTCGTCGAGAGGCCCTGCACGCGCACGACGACGCGATCGTGCGCGACGTCGTCCGCGGTGCAGTGGAGGTAGGAGTCCGACCCGAGCTCCTCCACGATGTCGACCGTGGCACCGAGGCCGGCGCCACCGAGGTCCCAGCCCTCTGGCCGCACGCCGACCACCACGCCCGGGCCCGTGAGCGCGGCCTTCTGCGCGGGCGTCAGTGGCACGCGCAGGGCGCCGACCGCCGCGGCGTCGCCCTCCAGACGGCCGTGCAGGAGGTTCATCGCCGGGGAGCCGATGAAGCCCGCGACGAACGTGTTGGCCGGGCGGGTGAAGAGTTCCCTCGGGCTCGCGACCTGCTGGAGCAGCCCGTCCTTGAGCACCGCGACGCGGTCACCCATGGTCATCGCCTCCACCTGGTCGTGCGTGACGTAGAGCGTCGTGGTGCCGAGCCGGCGCTGCAGGCCGGCCACCTGCGTGCGGGTCTGTACGCGGAGCTTGGCGTCGAGGTTGGACAGCGGTTCGTCCATGAGGAAGACGCGGGGCGCGCGCACGATGGCGCGGCCCATCGCGACGCGCTGGCGCTGGCCGCCCGAGAGCTTCGCGGGCTTGCGCTCGAGGCAGTCGACCAGGTCCAGCATCGCGGCGGTCTCCTGCACGCGCCGCTCGATCTCGGCCTTCGGCACCTTGGTGATCTTGAGGTGGAACCCGATGTTCTCCGCGACGGTCATGTGCGGGTACAGCGCGTAGTTCTGGAAGATCCTCGCGACGTCGCGATCCTTGGGCGCGATGTCGGTGACGTCGCGGTCGCCGATCAGCACCGCACCCGCGTCCAGCGGTTCGAGCCCGGCGAGCATGCGCAGCGCCGTCGACTTGCCGCAACCCGACGGCCCGACGAGCACCAGGAACTCCCCGTCGCGGATCTCGAGATCGAGCCGGTCGACGGCGGGCCGGCTCAGGCCGGGGTAGGCCCGCGTCGCGCCCCTGTACGTCACCGCGGCCATCCGCCCCCCGATCTCGCTCCACCCTCACCCTATGCGGGACGCGGCGCCGGGGTCATTTGGCCGCCCACCTCCCGTGTGGCACAGTGATGGCAATACCACGTAGCCCGCTCGGGCGCCGCGGGTCGGGTACGTCACCGATCCGCGAATCATCACCACGACGTCAACACGAAGGGGAACACTTCCATGGCGAAGTCAGATCAACCCTCAGTGCGTCAGTCGGACCTCGGGTTCCGCCTGTCGCGACGCGAGCTTCTCGCCGGGGCCGCGGGAGTCGCAGGGGCCGGAGCGCTCCTCGCGGCGTGCGGCGGAGGCGGTGACGAGGCGGTCGGACCGCTCTCGTTCGGCGCCCGCACGGTCGACGAGTCGCCGACCAAGCAGCTCAAGGCGCTCGTCGCGGCCTACGAGGCCAAGACGGGCAACACGGTCACGTACAACGCGACTGAGTCCAACGCCTTCCAGAACAACCTCTCGCAGTACCTCCAGGGCACGCCGGACGACGCCTTCCAGTGGATGGCCGGCTACCGCATGCAGTTCTTCGCGCAGCAGGGGCTGCTCGTCGACCTGAGCGACGTCTGGGACAAGATCGGCGACCAGTACGAGGAGTCCTACAAGATCGCCTCGACCGGCCTCGACGGCAAGCAGTACTTCGTCCCGCAGTCCTGGTACCCCTGGGGCCTGCACTTCCGCAAGTCGATGCTCGCGGAGCTCGGCATCGACCCGGACGGCGTCTACAACTGGGACGACTTCCTGAAGATGCTCGAGGGCATGAAGTCCAAGGGTCTCATCGGCTTCGCGGCCGCCGACAAGGGCGGCTGGGAGGCGATGGGCACCTTCGACATCATCAACGCCCGCGTCAACGGCTACCAGTACCACGTCGACCTGATGGCGGGCCGCGAGAAGTGGACCGACCCGCGCACGGCCGAGGTGTTCACGTACTGGGAGCAGTTGATCCCCTACATGAACGAGAACGTGCTCGACCTCGAGTGGGACGGTGCCATGCAGCTGCTCCTGCAGCGCAAGGCAGGCGCCATGCTCATGGGGTCCTGGTTCGGCGGCAACTTCAAGGAGCAGTCGGACGCGGACTACGAGGACCTCTGGATCATCCCCTTCCCGGAGATCAACCCGGAGCACAAGCGCGACACCATCGACGCGCCGATCGACGGCTTCTGCGCCGCCAAGAACGGCTCGAACAACGACGGTGGCGCCGACTTCCTCGCCTTCGCGGGCGACATGGAGGGCGTGCAGGCGATGCTCGACACGGGCGTGCCGATGACGTCGGCCAACAAGGGCCAGGACACCTCCACCTACGACGCGTTCCAGAAGCAGCAGCTGGCCGTCATGGGCGAGGCGAAGTACATCACCCAGTTCCTCGACCGCGACACGCGTCCGGACTTCGCCGGTCCGGTCGTCGGGCCCGCGTTGCAGGACTGGTTCCGCAACCCGAAGGACGTCACCAAGATCCTCGAGAGCCTGCAGGCACAGTGGGACGCGCTCCCGCCGCTCGCCTGACCGGCACCTCGACACCACCGATCACCGATGGATCGGATGACCGCGGCGGGGGG
>CAXRBC010000151.1:0-6645 GCA_964228515.1 Ilumatobacteraceae bacterium | reverse complement strand
CCAGCTCGCCGTCGACGTCGCCGACCAGCGGCGCGCCGGCGCGCCGAGCCCTGGACGAGTCGTAGACGAACGGCGCGTGCGTCTCGCGCGGGTCGTCCTCGGCGCGCACGAGCGTCGGTCGCGACCCGAGCACCACCTCGCAGCGCACGGCGATGCGCTCGGCCATCTCGAGCAGCGTGGTCGTGCGGTCGCCCCCCACGTTGAACAGCCCGTCGCCCATCCCGCCGGCAGGCGCGAGCGCCGCCCACGCGAGCGCGGCGACGGCGTCGGCGAAGGGGAGGAAGTTGCGGAACTGCCGTCCGCTCGAGGCGAGGCGCATCTCGCCGCGCGCGGCGGCGCCGCGGCAGAGGTCGTTGACCACGATCTGCCAGATGCGCGCATCGCGCGTCGTCGGCGCGCCGAAGCCGTTGGCGAGCCGCAGGCGCACGCCGCCCGTCGCGGCGACCAGCTCCTCGGCGCGCAGGTGCGTGGCCGCGTAGTCGTTGCCCGGGCGCGTCGGCGTGGTCTCGTCCACGCGCTCCGGGAGCACCCCGCCGTAGACCTGGATCGTCGAGGCGTAGACGATCCGCGAGACGCCCGCCGCTGCCGCCGCACGCACGAGGCGCGCGGTGTGTCGCACGTTGACCTCCTCCGCGGCGGCGGGGTCGGCGCGGCACTCGGCGTCGTTCATCGCCGCGAGGTGCACGACGTGCGTGACCCCGGCGAGCGCGGGCGCGAGCGAGGCTTCGCTCGCCCCGTCGGTGCGGCGTACCTCGGCCGCCGGCGCCCACGCGGGGGCGCCGGCCGATCCGCCGGCGCGGGTCCCGAGCCCGAGGCGCACGTCGCCGCGCCGCGCGAGGTGCTCGGCGAGCCGGCCGCCGAGCGTGCCGAATCCCCCGGTGAGGAGGACCGTGGCGGTCATCGGTGGCGGATCCGCCAGTCGTACGGGATGCTCGGGTCCTCGGGGTCGCGTCGGTGGATCTCGTCGGGGTCGTGGGGGATCGAGGCGCAGTTGGCGACGATCGCCATCTGCGTGCCCACGCCCTTGAAGCCGTTCCACACGCGCGGCGGCACGGTGACGAGCTGGTAGTGCTCCTCGCCGAGGAACATCTCCTGCACCTCGCCGCGCGTCGGGCTCTCCGGGCGGTCGTCGTACAGCACGAACTTGATGCGGCCGAAGGGCACCGCGTAGTTCAGCGTCATGCGATCGTGGATGTGCCAGCCCTTCACGACGTCGGGATAGACGCACGAGAAGTAGATCTCGCCGAACTCCCGGAAGACGGCGTCGGTGCGCTTGAGCATGTGCATGATCTTCCCGCGCTCGTCGGCGAGCTGCATGAGCGGGGTGACGACGACGCCGTGGATCACGTCCGCACCAGCCCGGGGTGCGCGGCCCCCGTCAGGTAGGCCGCGACCTGCGCGCGCGTGACGTCGGCCGCGCGCTCGCCGTCGTGCACCCGCCGGTACCACGACACCGTCTCGTGCATCGTGCGCGCGAAGTCCCAGCGCGGCCCCCAGCCGAGCCGATCCCGCGCCTTGTCGCAGTTGAGGTGCAGCAGCGTCGCCTCGGGCATGTCGCTCGCCGCATCGCCGACCCGCACCTCGCCCGAGCCCCAGATGCGCACCGACTCGCGCGCCACGTCCATCACGGTCTGCGCCTCGTGCTCGTCCGGCCCGAAGTTCCACGCCTCGGCCGCCTCGTGGCGCCGCGACTCGAGCGCGTCGGCGACGAGCAGGTATCCCGCGAGCGGCTCCAGCACGTGCTGCCACGGCCGCGTCGCTCCGGGGTGGCGCAGCACGAGCGGCTCGCCCCGTCGTAGGGAGCGGATCGCGTCGGGCACCAGTCGATCCTCGCACCAGTCGCCACCGCCGACCACGTTGCCCGCCCGCACGGTGGCGAGCGCCACGCGCGATCCGGGCCCGAACCACGATCGCGACCACGCCGCCGCCACCATCTCGGCCGCGGCCTTCGACGCGCTGTACGGATCCTTGCCCCCCAGTCGATCGTCCTCGCGGTAGCCCCTCGGGGTCTCGACGTTCTCGTAGCACTTGTCCGACGTCACGACGACGACGCTGCGCACCGAGTCGACGGTGCGGACGGCCTCGAGCACGTTGGCCGTGCCCAGCACGTTGGTCTCCCAGGTGCCACGGGGGTCGGCGTAGCTGCGCCGCACGAGCGCCTGCGCCGCGAGGTGGAAGACGACCTCGGGCCTGGCCGCCGCCACGACGCGCGCGAGCCGATCGGCGTCGCGCACGTCGCCGACCTCGTGGTCGACCATCCGGTCGAGCCCGAGCAGCGCGAAGTGCCCCTCGTCGTGCTCGGGAGCGAGGGCGTAGCCCTGCACCCGGGCGCCGGCGTCGTGCAGCATCAGGGCGAGCCACGAGCCCTTGAAGCCCGTGTGGCCCGTGACGAGCACGCGCCTGCCGCGCATCCGCGCGAGCGCCGCCCCCGGGTCGGCGGTCCGCCGCGGTGCCGCGTTCACCGGGCCCACGGTGCGTCGCCCGCGTCCCATAGCTCGTTGAGCAGCTGCCACTCGCGGTAGGTGTCCATGCACTGCCAGAAGCCGTCGTGCGCGTACATCGTCATCTCGTGGTCCTTGACGATCGCCTGGATCGGCTCCTTCTCCCACATCAGGTCCTCGCGATCGTCGAGGTACTCGAACACCCGCGGCTCGCAGACGAAGAACCCGCCGGAGATCCGTCCGCCCGACGCCTGCGACTTCTCGTTGAAGCCCGTCACCGCGCCGGTGTCGTCCACCTGCAGCTCCCCGAAGCGGCTCGGCGGGCGCACGCCCGTCACCGTCAGCGCCGTGCCCCGCGCACGGTGGTGGGCGGTCAGCGCGCCGAGGTCGACGTCGCTCAGGCCGTCGCCGTAGGTGAGCATGAACGTCCCGTCGCCCACGTGCTCGCGCACTCGGCGGATCCGCGCGCCGGTCAGTGCCTGCAGCCCCGTGTCCACCATGACGACGCGGCAGTCGCGCCCCCCGATCGCACCCTCGTGGGTCCACGTGCCGCCGCCGCCCGTCGTGCGGCCGGGGCGGGCGCCGAAGTGCGCGACGATCGCGTCGCCCTTGTAGCCGAGACACAGGACGAAGTCCGTGTGGCCGTGCCGCGCGTACCAGCCGAGCAGGTGCTCGAGGATCGGCGTGCCGCCGATTCGCACCATCGGCTTGGGCACGTCGTCGGCGACGTCGCGGATGCGCGTGCCGAAGCCGCCGCAGAGCACGACCGTGCGCACGGTCGCCTCAGCCCGCGCGGCGCACGAGGCGCCCGTCCACGTCGTCGGGCATCGCCGCCTCGTCCAGGACGACCAGGGTCGGTCGCCAGCGGGTCACGGGCAGGTCCTCGCCGCGCGCAAGCGCGCCAATCGCGTCGCGCTTGGACGCACCGGCGGTGACGATCACGCGCCGCGTCGCGCGGCCGAGCATGTCCAGCGTGAGCGTCATGCGGCCGGGCGGATCGGCGGGCGCGTCGTCGAGATGGACCGCGACGCCGTCCGCCGAGAGGGCCGGGTGCCCGGGGAAGAGGCTCGCGACGTGGCCGTCGTCGCCGAGCCCGAGCATCGCGAGGTCGAGCGTCGAGATGCGAGCGAGCCTATCGGTGAGCGCGCGTACGGCCCGCGTGGCACCGGTCTCGGGCGCCATGCGCACCATCCGCATCTCGTGCACGACGTCGCCGGCAATCGTCGGATCGATCGCCGCGACACCGCGCGCGATGACCGCGGCGGTGCGGCGCGCGGCGTCGACCGACACGTCTCGCTCGTCGGCGACGATCCAGGTGACGCGCGTCCAGTCGACGTCGCGCCCCGTCGCGACGTCGGACAGGGCATCGAGCATCGCGGTGATGCCGCGTCCCGCCGAGAGGGCGACGTGCACGTCGGCGCGCGCCGCAGCGACGACGTCGCGGAGCAATGCAGCCGCCGCGCGCGCGGCGGCTGCGGCGTCGCGGTGGACCTCGAGGATCACGCGGGGTCGTCCTCGAGCAGCGCACGCCACCGGGGGATCGCGCCGTCGAGGTGCAACAGCTCACCGGACGGACGACCGCCGCCGGGTACGACGGGCGCGGCGAGGGCGTCCGCGAGCTCGGCGCCCGTGCGCACGGTGCACACGCGCGGATCCCCGCGCAGCGGGCTCAGGTCGAACGAGCCCGGGTCGAGGCACTGCACCACGCGCAGCCCGGCGATCACGGCGTCGAGCGATGCCGACGTGATCGTCGAGGCGTAGAGCACGTCGGCGCCCTCGAGCAGGTCCGCGAGGTCGCGGGTGCCGTCGGCGACGCGCACCCCCGCCGAGAGCGTCGGCAGGTGCTGGCGCCAGTGCGGCTTGACGGTGACCTCGATCGGCGCGCGCAGCCGCGCGAGCGCGTCGGCGAGCAGGTCGAGCTGGCGCGCCGTGGCCTCCGGCATGAAGTCCGTGGTGACGAGCAACCGCAGCGGGCCGTGGCGATCGCCGGCGCGACCCGCGCCCGCGCGCCGCCCGCCGAGGTACATCAGCGCCTCGACGTCCACGAGCTCGTGGCTCGGGTAGCCCGCGCGCTCGAGCGCGGCGCGCGCGAGCGCGCCGTTGACCGCGACGAGGTCGGGCCGCGGCATCGCGAGCGGCCCGGGCGCGTACTCACCGACGTCGGCGAGGAAGCGCAGGTCCCACCACCGCACGGTCGAGTGCGCGACGCCGACGAGCCTGCCGTGCCCCGCGCGCCGCCACGCGGAGACGAGCGCCATCTCCCACGGCTGGTTCTCCATCAGGTAGAGCCCGAGGCGCTGGCGCGGCAGTGCGGCGAGATGGCGCTCGATGGCGCGCAGGCGCAGACACGCCTGCATCGCCTCGGCGCCACGCAGGGAGTGGCGCCAGTCGGCGGCGAACAGCGGCCACAGCGACGCGCCCGTCCCCGGGATCGCGAACGCCGCACGGGCGTGCGCCACCGGCCGCGCGCGGCGGCGCAGGCGCGCGTAGTCGACGATCGCGCCGCGCAGCGTGCCCCAACCGCCGAGGCCGTCGAGCACGGAGTGGTCCTCGCGCCGCTCGGCGGCGCGCATGGCGGCGAGGCGCCCGCGCACCCCCCGCAGCGCGGCGGGTGCGCGGTCGTCGACGAGCAGGTGCAGCCATGCGGTGCGACCCGGGCGGGCCCGGAGCGCGTCGACCAGTGCGGTCCAGTACTGCGAGGAGAATGCAGCTCTGCCGTCGGTCCCACAGCGGAACCAAGAGGAGACCCCGGTGACGTCCGCCTGCGCGGCGTCGGCAGGGATCTCCCGACGGTGGAGCGCGCGCGCCGCCCGCAGGTCGTCACGCGCCGCGAGCGCGGCGAGGAGGATGCCGGGCGTCGCGTCCTTCAGCCGTCGCCGCGACGTGCCCCCGAGCCCGGGTCCGCGCAGCGCACGGGGTGGCCGGGTCGTGGTGCAGGCGACGCCGTGGTGGCGCGCGATCGCCGCGCAGACGCGGGCGAGTCCGCGGTCGGCCGTGCGCACCGCGAGGGCCGAGGGTCGGTGGGCCGCGATCGTGGTCTCGAGCACCATGAGGCGCGCGGCGTGGTGCATGCGGCCGCGCGCCGTGTAGGGCCGCGAGTGGAAGTGCGTCATCCGCCAGGCGCTCAGCCCCTCGCGGATCTCGAGTCGCTCGTCGACGCTGCGGTCGCCCACGCGGTGGCGACCGACCGCGGCGATGAACGCGAGCAGGCGGGGCCGCAGCGCGTCCGCGTCGCGCTCGACCAGCTCGGACAGCGATGCGATGCGCGGTCCGCGGTCGGGGACGGCGTCGGCGGGCACGCCGTCAGGCGCGAAGGCCTCCCACAGCAGCACCGTGCCGTCACGCGGGGGCTCCTCGCGGGAGTCCCAGAGGATCAGGCGGGTCGCGTCCCCTGCGGCGTCGGGCACCTCACGACCCCGCGCCGGACATCAGCCGCTCGACGACGGCGACGTCCTCTGGGACGTCGATCGCGTGCGTCCGGTGGGGCGTGCGCACCATCGCGACGCGCACGCCGTGCTCGATGAAGCGCATCATGTCGACCGACTCGCACTCCTCGAGCGGCGTCGGCGTGAGCGACGCGAAGCGGCGCAGCGCGTCGGCCGTGAACGCGATCAGGCCGAGCTGCTTGCCCATCGGCCGCTCGACGCCGTCCATCGAGACCGGGATCGGGGCACGCGACATGTAGAGCGCGTCGCCCGCGAGGTTGGTCACGACCTTCACGCAGTTGCGGTTGTCGAACTCCCCGGGCTGGATGTCCACCCAGAGGTTCACCACGGCGGGCGCGTTGGGGCGCCCGAACGGGGCGACGACCTGGTCGAGCATGCGGGGGTCGGTCATCGGCTCGTCGCCCTGGACCATGACGACGACGTCCCACCGCGTGCCCGTGGCGCGCTCGTGCACCTCGAGCGCCTCGGCGCACCGGTCGGAGGCGCGCTGGTGACGGTCGCTCGTCATCACCGCGGTACCGCCGAAGCCGCGCACGTGCTCGGCGATCTCGTCGTCGCAGGTGGCGACGATCACGGCGTGCACCGACGCGCTCGCCCCGACCCGCTCGGCGACGTGCTGGAGCATCGACTTGCCGAGGATCCGCACGAGCGGCTTGTTGGGGTACCGGGTGCTGGCGAGCCGCGCGGGGATGATCGCCAGGACGCGTGGCGACCCGCTCACGTCACGACCCCGAGCTCGCGGAGCGCGGCGACGAGCC
>CAXRBC010000150.1:0-10333 GCA_964228515.1 Ilumatobacteraceae bacterium | reverse complement strand
CCGCGCCACTCGGCGCGCTTGTTGCGCAGGAACCACTCGAAGATGTGCTCCCCGAGCGCGTCGGCGACGAGCTCGGAGCGCTCCATCACGCGCAGGGCGTCCGACAGCGACGGTGGCAGCTGGTCGATGCCGAGCTTGGCGAGGGTCTCGTCGGGCATCTCGAAGAGGTTGGCGTCGGCCTCGGGCGGCAGCTCGTAGCCCTCGGCCACGCCGCGCAGGCCGGCGGCGAGGATGACGGAGAACGCGAGGTACGGGTTGCACGCCGGGTCGGGGGAGCGGTACTCGACGCGCGTGGCGAGCGCGTTGTCCCGCTTGGGCACCGGCACGCGGATCAGCCCGCTGCGGTTGTTGCGCGCCCAGGACACGTGCACCGGGGCCTCGAACCCCGGCACGAGGCGCTTGTAGCTGTTGACCGTCTGGTTGGTCACCGCGGTGATCTCGGCGGCGTGGCGCAGCAGCCCGGCCATGAACGCCTTGGCCGTGGCGGACAACTGGTAGGCGTCCGACGGATCGTGGAAGGCGTTGTCCTCGCCGCGGAAGAGGCTGAGGTGCAGGTGCATCCCCGAGCCCTGCACCCCCTCGAGGGGCTTGGGCATGAAGGTCGCGTGCACGCCGTGGAGGGCGGCGATCTCCTTGACCACGAGCCGGAACGTCATCACGCCGTCGGCCATCGAGAGCGCGTCGGTGTGGCGCAGGTCGATCTCGTGCTGGCTCGGCGCGTCCTCGTGGAAGCTGTACTCGACGGGGATGCCCATGGTCTCGAGCGTGCGGATCGTCTCCTTGCGCAGCGAGCTCGTGATGTCGGTGCTCGTGAGGTCGAAGAAGCCGCCCTCGTCGAGCGGCACGGGCCGCGCCCCCGCCGCGGGCGGGGCGAAGTAGAAGTACTCGATGTCGGGGGCGACGTAGCAGCGGTATCCCATGTCGCGGGCCGTGCCGAGGTTGCGCCGCAACACCTGGCGCGGGTCGCCCTCGAACGGCGTGCCGTCGAGGTTGGCGATGTCGCAGAACACGCGTGCCTCCGCGCCCTTGGGGTCGACCCAGGGCAGGACCTCGAAGGTGTCGGGGTCCGGCAGCGCGAGCACGTCGCTCTCCTGCACGCGGCTGAAGCCGTCGATGGAGGAACCGTCGAACGTCATGCCGTCCTGGAGGGCGTTCTCCATCTCGGCGGGGCTGATCGCGAAGCTCTTGAGGTTCCCGAGGACGTCGGTGAACCAGAGGCGCACGAGGCGGATGCCCCGTTCCTCGATCGTGTGCAGCACGTACTCGCGCCGACCCTCGCGCATCTCCGCCATCCCGTCAGTCTGCCGCCGCACCCGCGCGGACGGCGCGGGCCCGGCGGCGACCGTGCGTGGTACCGCTACTTCTTCTTGGGCGCCTTGGCCGCGCCGCAGACCGTCTCGAGGATCAGCCGCGTGACGACGTAGGGGTCCATGTTGGCGTTGGGCCGACGGTCCTCGGCGTAGCCCTTGCGGTCCTTCGCGACCTGCCACGGGATCCGCACCGAGGCGCCGCGGTTGGACACGCCGAAGCTGAACTTGTCGAACGGCGCCGTCTCGTGCTTGCCGGTCAGGCGGCTCTCGATGTCGTGGCCGTAGTTGCGCACGTGCTCCATCACCCGGGTGCCGAGCGCCTTGCACGCGGCGTCGATCGCCGCGAAGTCCTTGCGCATCGCCTTGGTGCTGAAGTTGGTGTGCGCGCCCGCGCCGTTCCAGTCGCCCTTCTGGGGCTTGGCGTCGAAGGACACGACGACGTCGTGGTCCTCCGCGATGCGGTGCAGCAACCAGCGCGCCACGTGGAGCTGGTCGCTCACCTCGAGCGCGCCGAGCGGGCCGACCTGGAACTCCCACTGCCCCGGCATGACCTCGGCGTTGGTGCCCGAGATCGCGAGACCCGCCGTGAGGCAGGCCTCGGTGTGGGCCTCGACGATCGCGCGGCCCATCACGCGACCCGCGCCGACGCCGCAGTAGTACGGGCCCTGGGGCCCGGGCTCACCCGACAGCTCGGGGAACCCGTACGGGCGGCCGTTGAGCCGCATGAACGTGTACTCCTGCTCGATGCCGTAGATCATCCCGTGATCCGCGTATCGCTTGGCCGCGGCTGCGCATGCCGCGCGCGTGTTGGTCGGGTGCGGCTCGCCGGTCTGCGCGAGGTACACCTCGCACATCACGATGATGTTCTTGCCGCCGCGGACCGGGTCCTTGCACCAGAAGACCGGCTTGAGCATGCAGTCCGACGACTCGCCCGTCGCCTGCTCCGTCGACGATCCATCGAAACCCCACACCGGCGGCTTCTTGACGTCGTTGTCGAGGATCTTGGTCTTGGAGCGCAGCATCGGTGTCGGCTTCGCGCCGTCGATCCAGATGTACTCGGCCTGGTAGGCCATGGTCGGTGTGCCTTTCCGTCGGTGGGTGGGACGTGCGATTCTCGCGCATCGCACGACCGCGGCGAGCACTCGACCGTTAACGGCGTGTGAAGATTTCGTCGTCGGTAGCCTGACGCGATGAGGCTGCGCGTCGCGCTCGCACAGCTCAACCAGGTGGTCGGCGACGTCGACGGCAATGCCGACCGGCTGATCGCCGCGTACGGCGGCGCCGAGCGCGCCGGTTGCGACGTCGTGGCCTTCCCCGAACTCGCGATCACCGGGTATCCGCCCGAGGACCTCGTCCTGCGCGACGGCTTCTGCGCCGAGGGCCGCGCCGCACTGGAGCGAGTGGCCGCGCGGACGGGCGAGACCGTGGCCGTCGTGGGCTTCGTCGACGTCGCGCCCGCCGCGGACGGGATCCCGCCCCGCCGGTACAACGCGGCCGCCGTGTGCCGCGGCGGACGGGTCGAGGCCGTGTACCGCAAGCACGAACTGCCCAACTACGACGTCTTCGACGAGCGGCGCACGTTCAGCCCCGGGGAGGACCACGTGCTCCTGGACGTGCGGGGGGTGCGCGTCGCCGTCTCGATCTGCGAGGACGTGTGGATCCCCGGCGGACCCGTGGTGGCGCAGGCTCGCCTCGGCGCGCTGCTCAACGTGAACGTCAACGGGTCCCCGTACCACCGAGGCAAGGGCGAGGCGCGCCGGGATCTCGTCGCGTCCCGTGCCCGCGAGGCCGGGTGTGCCATCGCGTACGTCAACCAGGTGGGGGGCCAGGACGAGCTGGTATTCGACGGTGGCTCGTTCGTCGTCGACGCCGAAGGCACGGTGCGTGCGAGTGCACCGCAGTTCGTCGAGGACGTGCTGATCGTCGACCTCGACTTCGACCCCGCCGCGCCCGCGGGGCTGCACGTCGAGGGCCCCCGCGCCCCCGCGATGGCGGACCTCGAGCAGGTGCGCCGCGCCCTCGTGGTCGGCACGCGCGACTACGTGCGCAAGAACGGCTTCACCGACGTCGTGATCGGGCTCTCGGGCGGCGTGGACTCGGCGCTCGTCGCGGCGATCGCCGTCGAGGCCCTCGGCGCCGATCGCGTGCACGGCGTCTCGATGCCGTCGCGGTACTCGAGCGAGGGCTCGCGCACCGACGCGGCCGACCTCGCGACCCGTCTCGGCATCGACCTGCGCACGATCCCGATCGAGCCGGCGTTCGCCGCATACCTCGACATGCTCACGCCCTCGCTGCCCGAGCCGGCTCCCGGCGGAGCCCCCGACCTCACGCCGGAAAACCTGCAGAGTCGCGTGCGCGGGGCGATCCTCATGGCGCTCTCCAACGCCCGGGGCTGGATGGTGCTGACGACGGGCAACAAGAGCGAGACGGCCGTCGGGTACTTCACGCTCTACGGCGACTCCGTTGGCGGCTACGCGGTGATCAAGGACCTGTTCAAGACGACGGTGTACGACGTCTGCCGCCACCTCAACGCGACGGCGGGCCGCGAGGTGATCCCGCGGGCGATCCTCGACAAGCCGCCCTCGGCCGAGTTGCGGCCCGACCAGCGCGACGACCAGTCGCTGCCGCCGTATGACGTGCTCGACCCCGTCCTCGCGCGCTACGTGGAGGACGACATGACGGTGCGCGAGATCGTGGCGCAGGGCCACGACGCGGCGCTGGTCGCGCGCGTCGCACGCCTCGTCGACGCCAACGAGTACAAGCGGCGCCAGGGCGCCCCCGGCGTGCGCGTGACGCACAAGGCCTTCGGCAAGGATCGGCGGCTGCCGATCACCAACCGTTACAGGGGCTGAGCCGGCCCCGCCATCACGCGCCCCGCGCCGCCGCGGCGGCGGAAGTCGAGGACCGCGAGCGTCGCCGCGAGCGACCACGCGGCGCCGGCGAGCGCGGGCCAGGTCATGCCGCCGTGCGCGTCGTAGAGCCAGGTCGCGCCGATGCTCATGACGCCGCGGCCGAGCGTGCCGCCCGCCATCACGAGGCCGAGGCCGCTGCCCTCGCGGCCCGGCACGAGCTGCGCCGCGACCGGCAGGAGGCTCACGACGGCGAACTCGAACCCGAGGAAGAACACGCCGAGCGTCGCCAGGCCCGCGACCAGCGAGTCGTGCGAGACCGCGAGCAGGATCCCCGACGGCACCATCAGCGCGGCGCCCAGTGCGACGCTCCACTCCTTGCCCCACGCGTCGGTGCGCCGCGCGCTCCACGTGGACGCGCCGAGCTCCACGACGCCGAGTCCGAACCCGACCGCGGCGATGCCGGCGGCGCCGTAGCCGTGGCGGTCGGCGAGCCAGGCGCCGAACGTGAGGAAGCCGCACTGGCTGCCGCACATGAGGCAGAACATCGCGAGCGGCACGCTCCACGCGTGCCCCCGCGGCCAGCCGTGCCCCTCGTCGGCGCGCCGCGCGGGCCGCGGCTCGCGCGCCATGCGCCCGCGCACGGCGATCGACGCCGCCGCGACGCCGACGCCGGCCAGCGCGTAGCCCGCGCGCCACGACCCGGCCGCGACGACGAGCCCGAGCGACGACACGCCGACGAGCAGCGCGATCGCCCACGACGTCTCCGTGATGCCGACCACCCGCCCGCGCCCGTCGTACGGCACGTGGTCGACCATCCACCCCGCCATCCCGAGGTCGAAGAGCACCTTCGCGAGGCTGATGACGGTGATGCCGAGGCACAGCGCGGCGGGGCTCGGCGAGGCCGCCGCGAGCCACGCGCCCGCGGCGCAGCCGGCGAGGCCGAGCACCATCGCGGTCCGTCGCGGCAGCCGGTCCGCCGCGCGCCCGACGGCGGGCGCGAGGAAGCCCGACATCTCGGAGATCGTGAGCACGATGCCGATGGTCGTGAGCGAGATGTCGAATCCCCGCGCGATGATGGCGACGAAGGGCGGGGTGAAGCGGTAGCAGGTGTTGGTCGCGAGGCGCACCAGGGTGAGGAAGCCCACGTGTCGGCGCACCTCCGGCGCGTAGCCGTCGCCGAGCCAGCGCGCGAAGGGATCCATGTGCGCGGCGTCGGGCCCGGTGGGCCCGCTCAGAGCGTCTCGGCGGAGTCGACCGGGCCGAGCACCTGCACCAGTTCGCCCGGCGCCACGGCGCCGTCGGCCCCGAGGTGGAACCAGGAGCCCCCGAGGTTCTCCAGCCGCTCGTCGTGCGCGCCCATCGCGCGGCGCATCGTGCGGATCGCGCCGCTGTGGCTCACGACGAGCACGTCGTCGCCGCCCGCCATCGCGGCGAGGTCGCGAAATGCGGCGCTCATGCGGTCGACCACCGCGTGGTTGGGCTCGAAGCCCTCCGGCTGTCGCCCCATGCGCACCCACCCGGGCCACCCCTCCTCGATCTGGGCGTAGGTCAGGCCCTGCCACGGCCCGACGTCGCACTCGCAGAGGCGATCGTCGACGACGACCTCGTCGACGCCGTGGCGCGAGGCGATGATCTCGGCAGTGCGCCGCGCGCGCCGGAGCGAGCTGGCTGCGATGAGGTGGAAGGTGCCGAGCACGTCGGCAGCGCGGTGCGCCTGGCGCTCGCCCTCCTCGGTGAGCTCGATGTCGGCGCGGCCCTGCCACCTGCGCTGCGCGTTCCACTCCGACTGACCGTGGCGCACGACGAGCAGCCGCGACGTGCCGAGCGCGCGCGACGGGCCCGACACGCACCGCAGGGTAGTGCCTTGGGTACGCTCGGCTCGTGGCGCGCGTGAGACTCTTCGCCGCGGCGCGCGAGGCGGCCGGCACCGCGGACGACGTGGTACCGGGCGAGACGCTCGACGACGTGCTCGAGGAGGCGGTGCGCCGTTTCGGCGGCGATTTCGCGCGCGTGCTGCCGACGTGCAAGGTGTGGATCAACGGCGAGGAGGCCCCGCGCTCCGCGCGCGTCGGGGCCCAGGACGAGGTGGCGGTGCTGCCGCCGGTCTCAGGCGGGGCGCGGTGAGCGCCGACCCCGGCGCGCTGTCGCTCGGCGACCTGCGCGCCGAGCGCGCGCGCCTGCAGGCCGAGGAGGACGCGGTCTCCTTCGTGCGCCGCATGGCGCAGGGCCGCATCGACCTCGCGCGCGAGGAGCTCTCCCGCCGCCACGACGGCACGCCCGCGCTCGGCATCGACGCGCGCGAGCTCGCGAGCGTCTTCGCCCGGGAGGGCGGGGGAGGCTCGTCGCGCCCGCCGCGTGAGACGGCCGTGTCCCCCGGGCATCCGCTGGTCGTCGAGCTCGAGCGGCTCTGCGAGCGGGTGGGCTTCGGCGACATGCGCACGCTCGACGACGCCGCACTGGAGGACGCGGTCACGGCGCTCGCGGAGTACGAGTCGCGGCGGTCGACGGAGCGCAAGGCGCTCTTCGCGCGCATCGACGCGCTCACGGCGGAACTCGTGCGCCGCCTCAAGTCGGGCGGGACGAGCGTCTCCGAACTGATCCGCGACGCCTGAGTCCGGGCGCGGCCGGACGCCCCGCAGGGGGCCCCAGATAGGTTGCTCCGCGTGCTGCGCGTGGCGCTCATCTCGATGCACACCTCGCCGCTGGCGCGCGCGGGGTCGGGCGACGCCGGGGGGATGAACGTCTACGTCCGCGAGCTCGCGAGCATGCTGTCCCAGGCGGGCGCCGACTGCACCACCTACACCCGACGCTGGGACCCGGCGCTGCCGGACGTGGTCGAGCTCGAGCCCCACCACCGCGTCGTGCACCTCGACGCGGGCCCGGCCGGCCTGGCCAAGGAGGATCTCGTCCGCGTCGTGGACGAGTTCACCGACGCGGCCGCGCGCGCGATCGCGGCCTCGGGCGGCGCCGACGTGGTGCACGCGCACTACTGGCTCTCCGGGCTCGTCGGCCACCGCCTCAAGCACCGGCTCGGCATCCCGCTGGTCACGACCTTCCACACGCTGGCGCGCGTCAAGCGCCGCGGCGGCGACGACGAGTCGGTCGAGCGCGAGCGCGCCGAGCTCGAGGTGATCGGGTGCTCGGACGCGATCTGCGTCAGCTGCGACGAGGAGCGCAGCGAGTTCCGCGAGCTGTACGGCGACTCGCCGGGCACGCTCGTCGTCGCGGCACCCGGCGTGCACCGCGCCTTCTTCTCGCCCGGCGACCGGCGGGGCGCGCGCGCCGCGCTCGGCGTCGTGCACCCGGGCCTCGCGCTCGGCGACGCGCCCGTGCTCGCCGTGGTGGGTCGCCTCCAGCCGCTGAAGGGCGTCGACGTCGCGATCCGCGCCCTCGCGGCGCTGCGCGACACGGGCGCCCGACTGCTCGTCGTCGGCGGCGCGAGCGGACCCGAGGGCGAGGCCGAGGCGCGGCGCCTCCGGGCGCTCGCATCGACGCTGGGCGTCGGCGACCGCGTCACGTGGGTCGCGCCGCAGCCGCACCACCTCCTGTCCACCTACTACCGCGCGTCGGACGTCGTCCTCGTGCCGTCGCGCAGCGAGAGCTTCGGCCTCGTCGCGCTCGAGGCCGCGGCGTGCGGCATCCCCGTCGTCGCGAGCGACGTCGGCGGGCTGCGCAGCATCGTGCGCCATGGCACCACGGGGTACCTCGTGCCGCCTCGCGACCACGACGCCGTCGCGCGGGCGACCCGCCGACTCGTCGAGGAGCCGCTGCGCGCACTCGCGATGGGCACGAGGGCGGCCGAGTGCGCCGCCGCGTACTCGTGGGGCGCCACGGCGCGCGCCGTGCACGACGCGTACGACCGCGTCGGCGCGGGCGCGCTCGTCGCCTGCTCGTGACCGACGCCCTCGACGACCAGGCCCTCGCCGTCCGAGCGCGGCAGATCGACGAGTGGCTCGGCGCGGCCCGTGCCGCGCACCCGCACATCGAGGCGGTCGACCACCCGGAGGGCGACCCGCTGCGTTGGGTCGTGCGCATGCGGGGCGAGGAGAAGGACTTCACGACCGTCTGGCTCCGGCTCGGCCAGCGGACCCTGCGCTACGAGACGTACGTGATGCCCGCCCCGGAGGCCGAGGCGGCGTCGCTGAACGAGGCGCTGCTGCGGCGCAACGACGGACTCGTCGGCGCGCACTTCTCGGTCGGCGCGGAGGACGCGATCTACCTGCGCGGCGCGCTGCCCGTCGGCGCGGTCAGCGCAGCCGAGGTGGACCGCATCCTCGGCACGATGTATGCGCTCGTCGAGCGCCACTTCCGCGCGCTCGTACGACTCGGATTCCCGCGACTGGCCGATCGGTAGCCTGACGCGCGTGACGGGCGCGGTCGACGACGCGCTCGTGATCGTGGGCGGCGGCCAGATGGGTGCCGCGCTCGCCGCCGGCATCGCGCGCCGCGCGTCCGCGGGTGGGGCGACCGGCCGGCTCGTCATCGTGGAGGCCTCCGCCGAGCGCCGCGCCGCGCTCCCGGTCCTGCTCCCGTCGGTGAGCGTGGTGGCCGAGCTGCCCGCCTGCCGCGATGCGATCATCGCGGTCAAGCCGGCCGACGTCGCCGCGGTCGCCGCCGCCCTCGGCGCGCACGGCGCGCGCCGCGTGGTCAGCGTGGCCGCAGGCGTGACCACGGCCGCGATCGCCGCGGCGGCGGGACCCGCCGTCGAGGTCGTGCGCGCGATGCCCAACACGCCGGCGCTGGTCGGGGAGGGCGCCACGGCCATCGCGCCCGCCGCGGGATGCGCGGCCGCCACGCTCGCGTGGGCGCGCGGCCTCATGGAGTCCGTCGGCCGCGTCGTCGAGGTGGACGAGCGGCTCATGGACGCCGTCACCGGTGTCAGCGGCTCGGGGCCCGCGTACGTCTACATGCTCGCCGAGGCGCTCATCGACGCCGCGGTCGCCGAGGGTCTCGCGCCGCGAGACGCCGACGCGCTCGTGCGCCAGCTGCTCGTCGGCGCGGCGGCGTTGTGGGCGCGGGACGATAGCAGTCCCGCCACGTTGCGCCAACGGGTGACGTCGCCGAACGGCACGACCGCGGCGGCCGTGGCAGAACTGGATCGCTCGGGATTCCGCGAGATCGTGGCGCGCGCGGTGCGCGCGGCGACTGCGCGCAGTCGGGAGTTGGGCGACACGAAACCGTAACAGTGATCGTCGCGACGACGTCGCGCGTCGCGATCGACGCGCGACGTGAGTTGCGGATCGCGGAAAGTTCCCTACAGTGTGGACCGATCGACGATCACCGGTCGGGGTCACCCCCCAACTGGGAGTCGCGCCCGCGAGGGCCGCGCCGATCGAGCCGGTGCCATCGGGGGGTTGGCACCGGCTCTTTCGTTTCCCGCCGAGTTCGCGGCGTCCGTAGCGTGAGCGGTCCATGGCCGCGACGCCGCGCTACGACCACGTGTCGTTCCTCTCCGACTACGGCACGCGCGACGAGTTCGTCGGCGTGGTCAAGGGCGTGATCGCCGAGATCGCCCCGCACGTGCGCGTGCTCGACGTGACGCACGAGATCCCGCCCTTCGACGTGCGCGCCGGCTCGCTCGCGCTCGCTCGCGCCGTGAGCTACCTGCCGAGCGGGGTCGTGCTCGCGGTGGTCGACCCCGGCGTCGGCACGACGCGGCGCGCGGTCGCCGTGTCGGTCGGCGGCGGACGGGGCGTGCTCGTCGGTCCCGACAACGGACTGCTCAGCATGGCCGTCGCCCTCGCGGGTGGATCGGACGAGGCGGTCGTGCTCACCGACGCGCGTTGGCACCTGGAGGCCCCGGGCGCGACCTTCGCGGGCCGCGACGTCTTCGCGCCGGTCGCCGCGCACCTGTGCAACGGCGTGCCGCTCGCGGAGCTCGGCGAGTCGATCGCGACCGACCTGCTCATGCCGGGTGTCGTGCCGATCCCCCGCGTGGAGGGCGACGCCGCCGCGGTCGAGGTGACCTGGGTGGATCGGTACGGCAATTGCCAACTCAACGTGGGGCCCGGCGACCTGCCGGGCTGGGCCTCGCCGCTGCGGATCGTCGTCACCACCCCCGCCGGCGAGCGCGTGACCCGCTCGGCCGCGATCGCCGCGTCGTTCGCCGGGATCGGCGCGGGCCTCGGCCTCGTGGTGGACTCCTACGGCATGTACGCGCTGTGCATCGAC
>CAXRBC010000149.1:0-2262 GCA_964228515.1 Ilumatobacteraceae bacterium | reverse complement strand
CGCATCGCCTCGGCGAACGTGCAGACGCCCTCCCCGCCGCACTCGAGCATCGCCCGGTGCTCGGCTTCGTACGTCTCGTCGGGTCCCGGCGCGGCGCGCACGACGTCGGCGCCGTGGCGCAGCTCGCCCGCGACGAGGTCGCTCGCGAGCGACCCGGCCTCGCCCACGAGGGCGAAGCGTCGGGTGCGCTCCGCGCGCACGCAGTCGATCGGGATGCGCACCGACGCGCAGCCCGCCGTCGCGACGAGCAGCGACGCCGTGTCCTCCGTCTCGATGCCAAGCCCGCCGACGCTGCCGGTCGCCGCCGCGACCTCGCGCCAGTCGCCGCACAGCAGCAGTGCGAGGTCGAGCTCGTGGCTGAGATCGCGCAGTACGCCGCCGCCGAGGTCGCGCCGCGCCGAGCTCGTCGCGCGCACGTCGGCGCCCGGCCGCCACGTCGCGAGGTGTTGCCCACAGTCGAACTCGGCGGCCACCAGCGGCCCCAGCGTGTCGACGCGCCGCCGCGCCTCGGCGACGAGCGGATGGAACCGCAGGTGGTATCCCACGCCCGAGGCGGCGAAGCGCGCTTCGGGGAGCGGCGCCTCGGTCGCCAGCAGCGGCTTCTCGACCAGCACGCGCCCGCGGTAGTCGGCGGCCGCGAGCGCGGCGAGGTCCGCACCGTGGCGGCTCGTCGCCGACGCGATCACGACGTAGTCGGGGCGGTGCGCGGCCAGCAGGCCCGCCGCGTCCCGAGCCACGGAGCCATCGCTGCCGGCGTCGCCCCCCGCGCCGGCACGCGTGCTCGCGACCGCGACCTCGTGACCCATCGCGGCGAGGATCCGCGCGTGGCGCCGGCCGATCGAGCCCTGCCCGACGACCCCCGCCCTCACCGGGCGTCCCGCGGCCACTCGCGCTGCGCGCGCTCCAGTTCCTCGAGGCGTCCGACGTCGATCCAGTACTCGTGCAGGGGGAACGCCGCGGTGTGCCGGCCCTCGCCCGCGAGCGCCGCGAACAGGCTCGGCATGTCGTAGTACTCGCCGCGCGGCACGCGCGCCACCGCCTCGGGGGACACGACGTAGATGCCCGCGTTCACGAGGTGGCGCTGGCTCGGCTTCTCGCGCACGTCGACGATCCGGCTGCCGTCCACCTCGACCACGCCGTACGGCAACTGGAATCGGTCCTCGCGCACGACCATCGTCGCGACCGCGCGCTCGCGCTCGTGGAACTCCATGAGCGCGTCCAGCGAGATGCGCGTGAGGAGGTCGCCGTTCATCACCACGACCGGCTCGGCGAGGTCCCGCGGCAGCAGCGAGAGCGCACCCGCCGTGCCGAGGCGCTCGGGCTCGTGCAGGTACGAGATCTCGGCGCCGAATCGCGCGCCGTCTCCGAAGTGCCGCTCGATGACCTCGGCCTTGTAGTTGAGCGAGACGTAGATGCGCGCGAATCCCTGCGCCACGGTCGCCTCGACGATCGTCTCCAGGATCGGTTTGCCACCCACCCGCAGCATGGGCTTCGGTACCTCGTCGGTGAGCGGGGCGAGCCGCGTGCCGAGGCCACCCGCCATCAGCACGACGGGGGTCGTGCGGCGGCGCGAGCCGATGAGGTCGTCGATCGTGTGCAGCCCGACCATCCGGCCCGCGGCGTCGACGACGGGCAGCTGGTGGATGCGCTCCGCGCGCATCACCGCGAGCGCCTCGGCCCGCGTCGCGTGATCCGCGATCGTGCGGGGGGAGGGCGTCATCACGTCGACGACGGGCGCCTCGAGCCCGGCGTCCTTGAGCAGCGCCTTGCGGACGTTGCCGTCGGTGACGATGCCGCGCAGGACCTCGCGCTCGTCGAGCACGAACGCGGCCTGGAACGACGAGTCCGACATGACCGCGATCGTCTCGCGCAGCGAGGCGGACGGGGCGACGACGCCGTCGCGCCAGTGGGGGATGCCGCTAATGCGTCGAATTCTACGGAGTCAGCCGCGCGTCTACCGCGCGGGGTTGCCCCCCACCGTGGTGCCCGGTGCGACGTCGCGCGTCACCACGGCGCCGGCGCCGACGATCGCGTCCGCGCCGATCGTCACGCCCGGCACCACGACGGCGCCCGCGCCGACGAACGCGCCGTCGCCGACCCGCACGCCGCCGCACACCGTCGCGCCCGGCGAGACGCACGCGTGCGCGCCCACGGCGACGTCGTGATCCAGCGACGCGCGCGTGTTGACCACCGCGCCGTCGCCGAGCCGCACGCCGCACTGGAGCGTGGCGCCCGCGAGCACCTGGCTCCCCGCCCCGAGCG